>QMVU01000119.1 GCA_003661265.1 Thermoproteota archaeon
CAACATCTCCAGGCTTTAGTTGGTCTATCGCGTTATAGAAGTCGGTTGTCGATTCTGAAATGGCTGGAAGGGTTCCAAGCGGGTGGATGAGAGGTATTGCCATGAGTATGACGACAATCGTCATTACAAGCCATCTAGGCATGGCACCTACTTTCTCGAGCCCCATCTACCTCACCTCCTTCCTAGGTATCCGGTCTCCATGCCGAGCAGCGTCCTTATTCCCAGCACTATGGAACCTATTCCAACTCCTATCCTTATTCCCCTGTAAGCTCCGCTGACTATGACATCAAAGATCCACATTCTCCATGTGAAGAAGCCTCTCCAGATTGCAGCTGAGAGCGGGGTGTTTCCGAGGATTACGAGGAATGCTGTTATAAGCAGGAGCGTCGAATCTAGCGTCCTGGCCCTCAGGACCTTATACGCTCCAGCCGTCATGTAGAAGCATAGGGATGCATACATAGTCGCTCCCAGAGGAAGGTAGATCGAGTTGTAAATCCACCGATACTGATCGCTGGCTGATGTAAGTGCTACACCCACCGCCGCAACTACGACTAGAAGGAAGAGGAGCCATGCGCTAAAAGCCCTGTCAACGATGCTTGGGGCTTTCCTTATCCTCCTTCCGTAGACTATGAAGAGGTTCACAGCCCCGAAGCCCAGGGCGAAGGCTCCTATTATTATCCCCCAGTTCTTCAAGACGGTAAATGCGTTCTTAGTGGCGTCTGTTGGGAAGTAATACTCAAGGACAGCAACCACACCACTCAAGAAGGTTATCAGAAGCGGAATCTCCCTCTTATACATGTAATCACCTCACTTCTTAAGGAGATCAACTATGATCTTCACTCCGGCTGTGGACAGCAGTGCTCCTATGACGGAGAGCACTATAGCTACGAGCTTGTACACGTCCTGTGAGAACAGGCTTCCTATCTTTATGGGGTCTTTCGTTAGATAAGCGTCAGCTGCAAATATCTCCTCTCCTATCAGGACGTAGTCTGCCACAGCTGCGAAGAAAGGCAACTGGTACAGCCTTGCCGTCCCAGCAACTTGGTAGGCCCCTACCCTTGCGAAGGTCTCCGCAAACATCATGCTTTCAGCCCAGAATGGGCCTACCATGACATTTGCGGCTGGCTTTAGCCTTGCAGCCATACCTATAATTCCGCTGGCCCAAGCGAACTGTGTTCCTGAAAGGTATGGGAGTTGTTCATCCACATCTAGCTCATCCAACTTCCCAGCTTCCGCATAGGACTGCCTGACTATCTCCACTGCAACGGGCATGACATCTACAGCAGCCTGAGGAGCTATTAGCTTTGCTCCCTTCTCAGCACACAGTTTTGAGACGTATCCAAGGACTGATAGCCCTGCTACGGTTTGAGGGGCGTAGATGCTCGTGAAAGATCCCATCCCTATTATGTCGAAGATCGGCCTTCCCATCTCGACAGCTCTTCCCACAGCCTCCTCTATCTTGTCAAGTCCTGGAATCCTCCTGACGCTAAATTTGCCCTTCTTCCCGTAGTATATTGAGATCAGAGTTATGATCCACATCAGGATTAGGGTTATGAAGGGAGTCAGTTTGCCTTCGGGAATTAACCAGACCATCTGTTTCATACCTCCGTTTACTTTATTTGTAAGCCAACTTCGACAGTTAATTTAATAAAAACTTTGCTGAAACCTGTGAGGAGAGAATGATGTTAGAGCGTGAATTTTTCAGAGATCCGACCTTAGAAGAGTATTTAGGGGGAGCATTTCTCATCTTCGGTATAGTCACGCTTGTTCTACAGGTCTCCGGTGGCATTATCACCTACAAAGGGTTGGAGGAAAAATTTTATACGTTCAGCCCTATCCTGCTTCTCCTGCTTTACTTCTTGCTTCACATAGGGAGTGCATGGCTTGGGAGCTATTTAGTTGTTAGAAGGATACGCAACACCCGCATAAGGTTGATTAGAGCTGGACTGCTCACAGGACTGGCCGCCTATGTGGTTGAGGCGTTGACTACGCTGCTCATAGTGCGAGCATTTCCGGAGTCCCTCTGGGCCCTGATAGGCTACCTCTCCGGTGGATGCCTGGGCGGGTACACCGTAAGTTTCCTGACGTCTAGGAAAGCTCAGGAAAAACCTTCAGAAGCAGAGTAGGACCTACAATCTGATGAGTGCGTGCTTTGCAGCTCTGCTTAGTCGTAATATATTTATTTAAGTCTCCACATAACGAGCCTAAATCGTTGTGAGAGGTAACGGATTGTTGAGGGATCGCTCCCTGCTCTATCTGCTAGCATTCCTCTTCAACGCCAGTTGGGTGTTGATCACGTCCCTCATGCCTCTGTACCTGGATTACTTGGGATATAGAGGGGCTGGAATTGGGGCACTGAGCTCCGGTAGAACCATCTTTGCAGCGATCGCTGCCATTATAGCTGGGAGGGTGTCGGACAAGTTAGGGCATAGGGAGCCCATATCCATTTCTCTGGCCATATTCACCCTTCTTGGATGCATTCTCTACCTGAAAGAGTCTCCAAAAATTGTTGCACTAATTTATCCACTTATAGGCCTGTGTTTCGGCCTTTTCAACACCCCTGCGACGAGCCTTCTCTCTGAGCTCTCACCTAGCACTTCTATGGCCTCTTCCTTTGCCATCTTCTACTCAGTTATGAATCTGGCGGGGATAATTTCCTCGAATTTCTCCGGATGGATTGCGGGAAAAATGGGCTACAGATACCTGTTCCTCTCAGCCTCTTTCTTCTCAGCACTTTCCCTCCTCCTAGTTCGCATGCTTCCAGGCAGGACTGTGGAGAAGGGGAAGTCCCTCCCAATTCTGAGGGACCTGAGATCATTGGACCGGAAATTTTACCTTTTCTTGGCAGGAATGCTCTTCCATGGCTTTAGCTTAATGAGCATATGGCCCTTCTTTTCGCTTTACGCAAAGAAGGGCATTGGGTTAAGCGAACCTGAGGTAGGGATGATGCTCTCCATGAGAAGCCTGGGCCTTCTCCTAACGTTGGTTCTCTGGGGAAAGATCTCCGATAGGATAGGGCCCTCAAACATGATATTCTTGCACGTCTTTTTCTCCTCCTTCGCATGGGCTGCTTATCCTTTCTCCCCAAACTTCCCGCTTGCTGCTCTTGTTCTTGGGATAAACGGTGTAGTTGGAGCTATGGACATGCCTGCTAGGAGATCTGTAGCTGCTGGTTTTTCTGACAGTAAGATACGTGCAACAGCAATGGGACTCCTCGATTTCACATCAGGAATAGCTTCAAGTGCTGGCTTCATCTTCGGGGGACTTCTCTGGGACGCCATTGGAATGAGAGCACCGTTTATAGTAGCTTCTCTGATCAATTGGATCGGAGCCCTTCTCCTCTTCATGGTAAGGAAGGGAAGTCCTAAGAGCTGACGAAGTTTACCTCTCAACCTCAAAGGTGATCTTTACCCTGGCCCTGTACGTGTCTATCTTACCATCCTTAACTGTGGCCGACATGCTGATGATCTTGATCCTTCTTATGTTCCTTATCGTCTTCTTCGCCTGCTCTAACGCCTCAATAACCGCCTTCTCAAACCCCTCCTTGGATTCCCCCACAAGCTCTATGTTCTTTAAGACCGTCATCTTGCACCCATCATGATATTCCTTATAAAAACTAATAAGTTCTAGCTAAAGCGTATCATCTCATTCGTTAAAGCATCATAGTAGGTACTTTAGACCAGATCCCGTGTTTATTAGGACAATCCTCTCATCTTCAGAGATATCCCCTGATGAAACGAGCTTTTTTAAACCAGCATACGTAGCAACTCCCTCCGGACAGGCGTATATCCCCTCAAGCCTGGCAAGATCTCTGATAGCCTTTATTATCTCCTCGTCCGTCACGCTTACAGCTAGACCTCCGCTTTCCCTCAGAACCTCCAGTATCAACCTGTCAGCAAATGGTTTTGGCACCTTTAGCCCTGCAGCAATGGTTCTGGGATCCTTCCACTCCTCAACCCTATCCTTCCCTTCTTCAAAGGCCTTAACTATAGGAGCACATCCAGAAGCCTGTACTGAGATCATCCTGGGCTTCTCCCCCTCGATCCAGCCGAGCTCCTCAAGCTCTTTAAAGGCCTTCCAGATCCCAATAAGGCCCGTTCCTCCACCAGTAGGGTAAATTATTGCGTCTGGAAGTTCCCATCTGAAATACTCAGCTATCTCAAGCCCCATAGTCTTTTTCCCCTCAAGCCTATAGGGCTCTCTCAGGGTTGACATGTCAAACCAGCCGTACTTGGCTGCCTCTTCCCTAGCTAGCTTCCCAGCATCTGCTATTGTCCCCTTTACGAAGCGAACGTCGGCTCCTGTCACTAGGCACTCCTTCTTCGTGACCTCCGGGGCATCCTGCGGGATGAAGACGTGAGCCCTTATCCCAGCTTTAGCGCAGTAAAATGAAAGGGCTGCAGCCGCGTTTCCAGCAGATGGGAGGACGATGTCCTTGATGCCGAGGGCCTTTGCCTTAGAAACGGCCACAGCCATGCCCCTAGCCTTAAAAGTCCCGGTAGGGTTTAGAGATTCGTCCTTTATCCAGAGGCTCCTAAATCCCAAATTCCTCGACCTTAGGATCGGAGTGAAGCCTTCTCCAAGCGTAACAATGTTCCTCCTATCCTCAACTGGGAGAAATGGGAAGTACCTCCACAGAGTCCCATTCCCC
>QMVU01000120.1 GCA_003661265.1 Thermoproteota archaeon
CTTACTAGACCATAGGATGTTTCAATGTAGCTGTCCTCTTTGCCCACCGCTACTAAAGCTGTCCTTTGAAAACCAGTTGTGTTGCTTCCATCTATCACGATTTTCCTCATAACATGGATCTCATCTATTACGCTCATTCTTAACATAAGGGCAATTTCGATAGAAATAGCTAGTGCCTCTTTGTTTATCGGAAGAGGTGGGCATTCATCTAGCTCTACTTCGCATACGGTATCAGGGTAAACCCCATACACAAACTCCCTGTCCCTTAATTGTTCGAACCTTGCTGCAGGATCTATTAACCCGAGTTCGCTTCTTGAAACCCTAAGTCTCCTTTTGAACCACAGAGGAGGCTCTTCCTCTCTCATTCGAGAGGGACAGTTACAGAAGAGCTTGTGAGTATTCAATCGCTGGTGTATCTCTATTCCCACTTTCAAACCAAGAGCCTTGTAGTCAAACATTGTAAACATCTCCCGGAGGAAAAACAGTTATGCTGAGAGACTTGCTAATTTCTCCTCTTAGGTTTTTCCCCATGAGTTTTCTGATCTCTTCCATGTCTGTGGTCTTCCCCATTACATACATTAACTTAACTAGAGCTACCTCTGGTAACATGTCTCCAACGGTTATTACCCCAGCATCGAGCAAAAGACGCCCAGTTTCATAGACATTCAGGTTTGTTCTACCAAAGAGACACTGGGATGTCATTACAACAGGAATTCCGTCCCTCGTTAGCTCTCTTATCTTGGGAATTAGCCGTGTTGGGACATGTCCAAGACCAGTTCCAGCAAGAACTAGACCGACATACCCTTTTTCGACGACAAATTCTAGAAAATCAGGGGAAATCCCCGGCCAAGAATATATTAGAACGATTTTTTCTTGCATCTTATCTGTCGCTCTTACTTCTCCTCTTTCCCTTCTCTTATTGAAGTTCTTGTTGATTATTTCTATGCTCTTTCGGGTTATTTTTGCGAGAGGAGGCTCATTTATGCTTAGGAAAGCATCTCTCCTTGAAGTATGCATCTTCCTTGCCCTAACCCCCCTTATCGCATATGTATAATCATCAGAGGGGCTTCCGTGCATCACTATCATGGACTCCGCTATGGGACCTTCTACGGCCATTTTAACAGCAGAGAAAAGGTTAAGAACGGCATCTGTGGACGGTCTATCTATCGAGCGCTGAGCTCCTACAAGAATTACTGGTTTAAACAATCCTTCCAGTAGGAAGGATAATGCTGCGGCGGTAAAATGCATGGTGTCAGTCCCATGCGCAATGATAACCCCTTCTGATCCCGAATTTATTTCCTTCTCGACCTCCTTTGCGATCCTTATCCACTCCCTACATGTCATGTTCTCGCTAAATATCGACATAAGTGGGACATATGATAGATTAGCCATCTCAGAGATTTCTGGAATTAGATCTAACAGTTCTTCAGGTCTCTCATATGGCTTAACAGCTCCAGTCGCGTAGTCAACTTTCGAGGTTATCGTTCCTCCGGTAACTATCAGTGGAACTCTTGGAAGTTGCTTTACAGGTAACTCTTGAACAACCGGCTCCTCCTTAGTCTCCTTTCTTTTCCTAAGTAACTCTATTCGTGAGATGGATTCTACAGAGACCCCCACATTATATCCGTTTTCGAGTTTCATAACTATGTGTTTGTCATCTTCCAGCTCAGCACGTGGTATCAAGATCCCTTTAAGCTCTACTCCATCCTTACGGACAATGCGAATAAGATCGTAGTCTTCTATACCTTTAGCTTGAAGTATCTCCTTAGCACAACCCCTGTAAGATAAAGGCATATCACTTCCGCACTACCTGTTGTAAAGAAAAAGATTTGGAGGGGTTATTCTCGCTCTAGTAGGGGACGAAATTTGTACGCGTATGCAATAGCTCCAGATTCACCGCTAACCCTCACCTTCCTAATGGTCATTTCAACCTCTAGTCCTTCCTGAACGTCTGAAGGATCGATGTCCGTTAGCTGACCGAAGACCCTCGTCCCATCTTCTAGTTCAATTATCGCTAAAGCATAAGGAGTATAGTATTCGAATCCTCTGGGTGGGGTTTGAACAATCGTATAAGTGATGACTTTCCCCCTTTTAGGCAGCTCAACAGCTTTTACATTCTCTGATCGGCATTTTGGGCACACTTTCTGTCTTGGAAACATTTTGTACCCACAATTCTCACAATAACCGCCGACCAATCTGTATCTCTCTGATAGAAGCCTCCAATGGCTAGGGATATTCAGCTTATATGCCCACATTTTACTCAATCCTCCTCAAGACATGGACGATTACGTTAGCTCCTGTACCGCCAATATTCATGGCAACTCCAACGTTCGGATTCTCTATTTGCGAGGGACCTGCCCTATCTGATAGCTGTAAGGCAAGTTCTGCTATCTGATAGACTCCTGTAGCACCTACAGGATGTCCCCTCGCCTTTAAACCTCCCTCTGGATTTACTGGGAGAGCGCCTGATCTATCGGCATCTCCAGAAGCTATGAACTTATGGGCTTTACCTTTCTCCACTATTCCAAGGGCTTCTAAATTTAGATATCCTATTACACTAAATGCATCGTGTATCTGCACTATGTCAAAGTCCTTTGGCTCTAGCGCTGCCATCGACAAAGCCCTTTTAGTTGCAAGCTTTGCAGCCATAAGGGAGGTAATGTCCTCTCTTCTGTACGTTGCAAGTGTATCTGTGGCGGAACCAAAACCAGCTATTTCAACTGCATGGTCTAGGTTTCCAGCTCCATCCCTGCTCGTTATTACTAGCGCAGCCGCTCCATCCCCTATTGGTGCAGAATCGTATAGTTTCAGAGGATCTGATATTACTGGTGAGTTAAGATATCCTTCCATGGTTATTGGAAACCTTAGCTGTGCATGTGCGACATCTACAGCGTTCTTGTGCATCAGAATTGGGAGATGTCCAAAGTCCTCTGGAGACAAATTATATTTTTCTGCATAGCTGCGCATTATCATAGCATTTAAAGAAGGGAAAGTGGCTCCAAAGAAGACTTCATAATCGTAATCTGCTGCGGTTGCCAATGCTGAGCTCATATCTTCGTTATCCGTCACGTCTGTCATTTTTTCTACTCCAACCACGAGAACCGATTCAAAGATCCCTGAGAGGACGCTTAGGCAAGCCCACATAACGGCAGCTGCTCCAGACGCACATGCTGCCTCGACTTTAACGCTTGGCACACCCTGAAGCCCTATGCTCTCTGCCACTAAGCTGCCAAGATTTTCCTGACCATTTATTATGCCTGACATCATGTTTCCAACAACAATTGCTTTAATTTCAGGATTTCCAGCGTCATTAAGAGCCTTTAGAGCAGCTTCCGAAGCAAGGTCCTTTAGACTGCTCTTCCAATGTGCGCTTATTTTTGTAAAGCCTACACCAGCAATAATTGGTTTCTGCAAAGGTTCTCACCTCAATAGTCGCCTGAACCAGCGGGCATCCTTATCATTCTTCTGTTTCTCGAGTAAATTGCATAATCAACGTAGACTTTTCTTTTAACAAAGTCCATTACTTGAGGTACGCAGTTCCTTACCTCCTCTATCTTGTCGGAGACCTCGATATGGAACGAGTCACTGCCTGCGCCCGAGCCAAATGATGTGACTAGGATCCTTTCCCCGGGTTTAGCGATGTCCAAGACGGCTGCAAGTCCAATTAATGAGGAGGCACTGTAAGTGTTTCCTATAAGAGGAGTAATCAATCCCGGTTTTACCTGCTCCTCTGTAAATCCTAGCATCTTAGCTACTTTAAGGGGAAACTTTCCGTTTGGCTGGTGAAAGACTACGTAGTCGTAGTCTTTGGGCGTCGTGCCCAGCTCTTCCATTAACCTCTTTGACGCATTTATTATGTGAGTAAAATAAGCAGGCCCTCCTGTAAAACCGCTTGTATGTGTAGGATATTTGGCTAATTGTCTTCTCCAAAAATCTGGAGTATCTGTAACATAGGAGCATGTTCCGATTATCTTAGCTACAGACTTATCTTCTGGACCTATTACGAACGCAGCTCCTCCTGCAGATGCTGTATATTCAAGCGCATCCCCTGGAGCTCCTTGAGCTGTATCAGCTCCCACAGCAAGTCCATAGTCTATCATTCTGGAACCAACTAGACCTATGACAGCCTGCATAGCTTCTGATCCTGCTTTGCAGGCGAACTCAAAATCAGCTCCGAGGGTAAGGCGGTCTTCGCCTCCTATCATGAGTGCTTCTGCAAGCATTGTGGCAGTTGGTTTTACAGCATATGGTTTTGATTCTGTACCAACAAAAACAGCCTTAATCTCGCTAGGATCAACTCTTGCTCTCCTAATGGCGTTTCTAGCGGCCTCATAGGCTATTGTGAATGTATCCTCGTCTATTCCTGGAACGCTCTTCTCTTCGACCATAATCCTCGCTGCGTACTTCTTCCAATCCTTTCCCCAAGCTCTGGCAAGTTCTTTGGATGTTATTCTATATCTGGGGACATAAGCCCCCCAACCAACGATACCAACCGATCTATTCGGTCTCATAGCCTACCAACCTCGCAGCCTCAATACCTAATTCAAAAGCCCTAACGTTAACATCGGTAAGATAGGGAATTACCGATCTAACAGCCTCTAAAACAAATTTTGGATGAAAAGGCAGCACGTTAAACGCTGCCAAAAC
>QMVU01000121.1 GCA_003661265.1 Thermoproteota archaeon
AGCGTAGATGTAATGCTGACCCTCGTAATCGGTCCAGAGTCAGCTCAGGAATTTATTGGAAAAGGAGGAAGTGGGGGTTGGGAGCTGGTGAAAAAATGGAATATCCTGGAAGAAATCTCCAGGATAGCAAGTGTCATGAAGAGGAGCATAGAGAAGGGAATGCCTTCGCCTAAGGGGAAAATGGATCTCGTCTTGGGCCCACACGTAGTCGGTCTCATGATGCATGAGTCGACAGGACATCCCTATGAAGCTGACAGAATACTTGGAAGAGAGGCCGCTCAGGCCGGAGAATCCTTCGTAAAGCCAGACATGCTAGGAAAGAGGATAGGTTCAGAAATCGTAACGGTGGTAGATGACCCGACTATCGAGGGGAGCAGTGGCTTCTACCTATATGATATGGAAGGGGTAAGAGCTAGAAGGAGAGTTCTCATGAAAAACGGCATTATCAACGAATTTCTTCATAACAGAGAAACAGCCTCTGTTTTTGGAGTTAAGAGCAATGCTGCTGCTAGAGCCTCCTCTTACGATAGGGAACCTATCGTAAGGATGGCTAATACTTTCATGCTCCCTGGAGATTACTCTCAGGAGGAACTTATAGAGGGCGTAAGAGAAGGCGTGCTCATCTCTAGATTCACAGAGTGGAACATCGACGATAGAAGATACAACCAGAGATACGTTGGTTCTGAGGCTTATTTGATAAGGGGCGGCAGGCTAGACAAAATGGTAAAGAGACCGATTCTTGAGATAACTACACCAGCCTTCTACTCAAGTATAGACGCTGTTGGAAAGGATCTCGAATTCCATCCGGGGCTGTGTGGTAAGAGTGATCCTGCTCAAAGCGTGCCTGTTTGGTTTGGTGGACCTAGTGTCAGGTTAAGAGGTGTTCGGCTTGGTGGCATTTGACTCTTTCGAGGAGGGAATCGATCTTTCTCACAAGATCGTCGATATGGCCGTCAACAATGGGGCTGAGGACGTTGCCGTAATATACAAGGAAGAGGTAGGAAGGCACTTAAGGTTCTCTCAGAGCAGAGCGGATGTTGTAAACACTTGGCTGTACAAGAAGGTAGCTTTGTGTATAGGGAAGGATAGAAGAATTCTAGTAGCAGAGACCGAGAATGTTCAACTTGAAGATCTCAAAAAATTCGTTGAAGAGTCTATTAGAAGCATGAAGTACTTGCCCCCGAGGCCTGTGTATGTCCCTATGCCAGAGGGACCCTTTGGGTACCCTGTAATTCCGGGTCTATACGACGAAAAGCTGCTAACGGCAGAGGATGAGCTAATAGATTTCGCTAAGATAGCCATAGATTCAGCTCTATCAGAAGGAGCTGAGAGAGTGGCTGGGGCAATTAGATCCCGTGCCGGGTACTCCTGCTTAGTCACGACGGGTGGAGTAAGTGTATGCGCCAGAGATAGCCAAGTAAACTTGGAAATCAGAGCCTTCGCTAATGAAGAGGCTACTGGGCATGGTGTCTCATGTTCTAGATCCTTAGCAGGCATAGACCCTAGAAGAGCTGGAATAGAGGCAGGGAGAGATGCTGTATTGGCAAAGAACCACTTTAGGGGGGATCCTGGCAGATATGATGTGGTTTTCGGTAGGAGCGCTCTGGGCAACCTTGTGGGCATATTCGGTCACATGGCATCGGCACTATATATCCTCATGCAAATGTCTCCTTACGTAGAGAAGCTACATCAAAAGATAGCTTCAAAGAAAGTCACCCTAATTGACGATCCGCTAACTCCAGCAGGGTACGGGTCAAGAGCGTTTGATGATGAAGGATTGCCTACAAGGAGGAATGTCATCATAGAGGAGGGTGAACTGAAAACTTATCTTCACAACAGATTAACAGCAAAAACCTTCAACACAACATCAACGGCGAATGCTGGTTGGATAATTCCCAAACCATGGTATCTCATCTTAAAGCCAGGAGATATAGGGGACGAAGAACTCATTGAGGAGTTGAGAGATGGTCTCATAGTGAAGAATGCCACATACTTGAGGTTTCAAAATTATAGAACCGGTGACTTTTCCGCTGTAATAAGGGACGGTGTCTTCAAAGTGAGGAGCGGGGAAATCATAGGTGAGGTTAGAGGACTGAGGCTCAGCGACAACATGCTGAACCTCCTCTCTAACATCTATCAGGTCTCTAGGGAGACAATACCGATATTCCACTGGTGGATGGAGTGGGAAGTCCCTGTGGAGACCCCTATGGTAGCAGCTCATAATGTCGGATTTACAGCAGCAACGATCTGAGTTTCACCTCCTTCTCACCTCTCCAAACCTTGTAAGAGCTACTATGGCCCTTGCACCTCTTGCTGGATCTGTGTAGTAGGGAATACCAGCTAATTTCAACCTTCTAAGCTCCTTAGTTATCTCCTCCGTAGCTTCGAGTGAAATTACAATTAGAGGTTTCTTTCTAGACCTCCCTAGTTCTATTAGATAATCTATCAAGCGCGGAGGATTCACCATGGGTGCAGACATTAGCGCGATGACCATCACGCAATCGATTCCATCCGAATCTAACATAGCTTTAGTTGCAACCCTATACTGCTCAGCCGTACATGAGCCTGTGAGATCTAATGGATTGCCTATGGTGTAGAAAGGTGGAAGCTCCTTTGTTAGCTCTTCTTCAAGTTCCTTGGGAAGAGAAGGAATTTCTAAGCCTTTATCCTCCAGGAAGTCTACTGAGATCACGCCATAGCCCCCTCCATTTGTGATAATCCCAACTCTCTTGCCCTGAGCTGGTGGTTGAGAGGCTAAGCACATGCAGACATCGACGAATTCTTCAAGAGTTTGGACCTTAATTGCCCCACACTGCTTTAATGCCGCATCATACACCTCCTTGTTTCCAGCCAGAGAGCCGGTATGGCTTTTAACTGCCCTCATCCCAGCCTTTCCCCAGCCTCCTTTCATGACTACTACAGGCTTTTGCGTGGAGATTTCTCTAGCGACTTCCATAAACCTCCTTCCTTCTCTTAATCCCTCTATATAGAGGGCTATCACCTTTGATTCCTCATCCTGAGCTAAGTACTCCAAAAGATCTGCTTCATTTACGTCGGCAGCATTTCCGTAACTTATGAACCTGCTCACCCCAACTTCCTGTTTAGCCAACATGGTCATTAGCCCAGCCGCTAAACTCCCGCTTTGTGAGAGCACAGCAACATTTCCCTCAGGAGCCCTTGGTAGGACATCATCCGGTGTGAAGAGCATATCAACGTTTGAGGATGGACTGTAGACTCCCATGCAGTTCGGTCCCATAAGCCTTATTCCCCATTTTCTCGCTTCTCTTACAAGATCTCTTTCAAGCCTCTCGTTTCCTGTCTCGCTAAAGCCTCCAGAAACAACTACAACGGCTTTTACTCCTTTCTTCCCGCACTGTTCCACAACTTGGACTGTAAAACGGGCTGGAATGGATATTATCGCAAGGTCCACCTCTTCTGGCACGTCCAATATGCTGGGATATGCTTTTAATCCTGAGATCTCTGTGGCCTTCGGATTTACTGGAAAGAGCTTCCCTCTAAAGCCTGCTTTAATCATCTGAGAAACTATAATATGGCCTATTTTCCTCGGATTCCTAGAGGCACCTATTACAGCTACGCTCTCAGGTTCAAAGAAGGCCTTAAGCCTTGGGTCCATGACCTCAATCCCCAAGATCTGAGGACCATGTTGTTAAAATAGAAAACCATGTGAGAAACCAATTTTAATATCTAGAGCCCAGGACTAATGATGTCCTCCTGGGATTACTATCGGTGGAAGATTCAGAAGGAAGTAGAGAAGGTAGCTAAAGAGTTTAAATCGTTGCTAGAAGAGCTAGACAGGGAGCTCTTTAGTCCTGCCCTTAGGGAAAAGAAGGAATTCAGAGAGGGGTTTGTTTATCCAGAAGTTGAAGTTCACGAGAGAAGCGATTCTATCGTCGTCGAAGTCGAGTTGCCCGGAGTTAAAAAGGAAGACTTAGAACTTTTCGTGTCTGAAGGAGAAATTGAGCTTACTGCAAAAAGAAGGGTGATTGAGGAAATAAGCGAAACTGAGTACACTCGCAGGAGGAGAATTAAGAAGGGATATTACCTTAGGCTGAAGTTACCAACACCCGTCGAACCCGAGAGAGCAAAAGCCAGACTAGAAGACGGTCTGCTCAGGATAATATTACCAAAGAAAGGAGGAAGGGGCTTTAAGATAAATGTTGAGTAAATGTAAATAACCTAGTTATGCATTTATCATGAGGGGAAACTATGGAAGAGGATCCGTTCGATAGATGGATGAGGGAAATGATGAGGCTGTTCAAGAAGGTGGAAGAGGATTTACTAAAAAGCTTAGAGGAAATGAGTGCATTTGACTGGAAAGAACTTGAGGATAGGTTTCCAGAGCTGGAGACCCCAAGCGGGATGAGAATACGGGGACCTTTCATACAAGGCTATTACTTCACAATAGGACCAGACGGTAAGCCTGTCATCAAGTACTTTGGAAATGTTCCAAAGAGCGGGGAGATAAGGGAAGTCAAAGAAGGGGTTGAGGAAGGAGTTCCCATTCAAATAGAGGAGGGTGGCACAGAAGTAGTCAGGGAGCCAGTTGTAGATGTTCTGGACTTCGGAAAAGAGATTGTGGTAATAGCTGAAATGCCGGGCGTTGAGGAAAAGGACATCAA
>QMVU01000122.1 GCA_003661265.1 Thermoproteota archaeon
AAAAAGGTCTGCATGTCTAGACACGGTATCGTCGTAGCGGTGAAATAACCCGTACGACTCCTTCTAGTATATAAAGGGAAAGGAGTAGAAGAGAAGAGGGTGAAGTCTGTATCAGAGAGGTAGGTAAATACCATTTAACAGTAGTGCGGGGGGTGGGATTTGAACCCACGAACCCCTATGGGAGCGGATCTTGAGTCCGCCGCCTTTGACCTGGCTCGGCCACCCCCGCAAGCTTTCTAAGCAAGTTCTCGGAAAATAAATTTTACTATGAGAACAACCCTTCCCCTAAGAATCTCTTCTCAGCTATTTTCTTAGCTTCTGATATTCTCTTTATGATTCTAGCGTAATGATGATGAGGGCTTGCTGAAAATCTAACGAATTTAGCTTTCTCCCTGGACACTTCTACCTCTATTCTCCTGTCATAGAGTAAGCATTCTTCTATACAACCATCTGGCACGACAAGCATGGATTTATCGGCTTCTATTAAAAGCGCTGAATCCATGGGGATTATTGTGGAATTGGTTGGCACTAGCATGCTTGGAGGCCAGGGATTAACCGGTACTATCTCTATAACATTAGCTCTAGGATCTATTGAGGAACCTCCTTCTGAAAGTGCGTAAGCTAAAGAGCCAAGAGGAGTGGATATTAGAAGTCCGTCTCCCAGAAATCCATTCACTATAACACCATCTACAGAGATCCTCATCTTAAGCGCTTTTCCTATCTTTGGCGTCGATAAAAGAATTTCATTTAGAGCAATTATATTGCTCTCTGGAATTTCGAGTGTTGGAGCTTTTTCTATCCAAAATTTTCCTTCAACCAAGTAGTTTAGTCCCTGAATTAGATTTTCTTCAGAGAGTTCCATCAGTAAGCCATAAGATCCGTTTTTTATCCCCAAAATAGGGATGTTTCCCCTTATTTTATGAAATAAGCGCAATAGCGTTCCATCCCCACCAATAGCTATGGCTAAATCGAAGTCCTTCGAGTTTATCTCTCTTAGAACCTCATACTCAACGACCTCGATCCCTCTATCGGTGAGAAATCTCTTAACCTGCTTAGCTAGCAAAGCAGCTTTCTGATGGTTCGGTCTTTTCTTCAGTAATAGTCTTGAAGGTGGGTTCTCCATATCTCTCCTCCGGTAAACAAGAGAGGTGCTTAATAAAAGACTCGGACTGGAAGACCGGAATTTGAAGGGTCTACCTTTTAGGTAGAACCCAGCCCACTTTCATGATGCATGTTATCCTTCCTCCTTCCTCTGATGACCTCCAAATCCTCAGAAATCTTGCTAGAATCAATGTTTTAATCAAGAAGGATTTACCGGAGCACCCAGAGTTTCCCTGGAGGCTCAAGAGAGGCATGGAAGCTAGCATACCCGCTTGGTTATATGAAACACTAGAAAAGAGCGGTTTTGTTGAGAGAAAGGAGCCTATAGACGTCAGGGTTATAGAGGTAATGCTTCACAAGGAGCAGATGACAACAAGACCTCTTAAGATGCCAGACGACACCTATTCCTGGCTTAAAAGAGAAATCGAGAGGACTCGTGAGGAGAAAGGCTCTGATCCTCTTGAGGTCAGACGTTTAGTATCAAATCTTTTCGATTTAAGCTCAGCCAGGCTCAGGAAAATTGTCAGATATCTCTTGCTTTCCCATGTTGATAACATGGAATGGCGTATCCTCGATAACCTAACCCCGGAGGAAAGGGTATTATATCTGGTTCTTAGGGAGATTATTGACAAGTGGAGAATGGATTTGAGGGGGGAGAAGTAAGGAAAAATGAGTCTTGTTAGCTCTCCTTCGCCTCCTATGGACATTAAGAGCTTAAAGGCGATTTACAAGAGGTTCTTAGAGGAATTCAGGGACAAGTCAGGCGAGGCAAAGTACAGAAGGGCTATAGATGAGATGATAGCTAATGGAAGGCGCTCCCTTGTTATAGATTATCACGATCTCTTTGGCTACCCCCTAACAAGGGAATTAGCGAAAGATCTTCATTTTAATCCAGAAAAGCATATAGCAGCAGCATCTCAAGCCATTAAAGAGATCGTATTGACCTTAATTGGAGACCTGGATTCCCCGGAAGCTGCCTTCGTGAAATATCCCTTTCACGCAAGATTTGAGAACCTCCCAGAGACCATCAGCATTAGAGAATTGCACTCTCAGGTTCTTAACAGATTCGTTCAAATAAAAGGAATTGTCGTGAGAGTTTCTGAGGTATTTGCAAGGATTTCAAAGGCCGCTTATCGGTGCAAAAAGTGCGGTGAAATGTATTTAATTGATCTTATGAGAGGAGAGCAGGACATCCCGAAGGTCTGTCAAAATTGTGGTGGAAGCCTAATCTTTGATGAGGAGAATAGTGAGTACATTAATTGGCAATACATAAGGATCCAAGAACTTCCGGAGGACCTTCCCCCTGGAGCCATGCCAAAACACATTGAGGGAGAGCTCTGGGATGATTTAGTTGATAAGGTAAAGCCGGGAGACCAGATAATTGCAACCGGGGTCATAAAACTTCAACCAGCAACAGGTTCTAGGAGGATTACTAGAAGACCCGTGCTAATCTACAAGAGATACTTAGACCTTAACAACATAAAGGTCCCATCGAAGGTTTACGAAAGGGTGGAGATATCCCCAGAGGATGAGAAAATCATACTAAAGCTGGCAAAGGATCCAAATCTTGAGGAAAAGCTACTTAATTCAATAGCTCCAGCGATTTACGGCTGGAAACACATAAAAAAAGCGATTCTTTTGGCTTTATTTGGAGGAAATCCACTTGTCCTCCCAGATGGGACGAAGATAAGAGGAGAACTTCACCTTCTATTAGTTGGAGACCCTGGGGTGGCGAAGTGCGTTTCCGGAGACACATACGTCTTTGTTGACGGTGAGTTCCGTAGGGTCGCTGATCTCGCTGAGGAGCTACTGGCAAAGGGAAATAAGAAGTTGGAAGATGGATATGCTGCGGAGGCCAATTTTAAGGTACTCTCCATGACAGAGAACATGAAGATCGAGGAGAAATCATGCGCTGGTATAGCTAAGAGAAAAGCTCCAAGCGTTATGCTTGAGATAAAGACTGAAAGGGGTCTTTCTATAAAGGTTACACCAACTCATCCGTTCTTAACAATAGACAAGGACGGTCTACCTTCATATGTAAAAGCAGAGGACCTTCGAATGGGTTCCTATGTGGCTACTTTAGGTTTTTTTGAGCCTAAACACAACCAAAACCCGCCTAAGTGCTCCTCCCTAAAAATTAGTCAGGAGTTAATGGAGGTACTAGGTTTTCTGTTGGGCAAGGGACAGTTTAGAAAGAGAAAATCGACAGTGCTGGTAACCGTCCAAGCCGATGAGAGATGTGTAAACAGATTTGCTAAACTTGTAAAGACGTGCTTAAAGACCAGAAGAATCCGGACTTATGAAACCAAGGGTAAAAACAAAAAGATTGGCTTTTTCATCTCTAAAAGCGTTTTTGAGGACATAGTGTCCCTACTTCCCTGCCTTCAAGAGAGGAAGATAGCGAGAAAGTTGCCCAAATGGATCGTTTATTCTCCGAGAGAGCGTGTTCTTCCATTTGTTAGGGGATATATTGCTTCTTCGGCTTGCTTCTCCCAAAAGCTCAAGAGGTTGTGGTTCTACGCTTGTAATGAAGGACTAACGCATCAAATTAGACTTATCCTGCTGAAGCTGGGTATCGTGCCTGAAATAAAGATTAATCGAACATGTAAGATAATTCTAAGAGGAAATGCTCTAAGACTATTCAGAAGCCTAGTTGGAGAGGACTTCCCCCTATTTGATGGTTTAGAAGAAGTAAAACAAGATAAGCTAAGGAGCCAAGATTTCGGCATACCTCGTATAGGGAAACTCATCAGGTCTATTCGAGAAGAGATGAAAATTCCAAGGACAACCCTTGCATCATTAACCGGAATCAAACCTTACTTGCTTAGAAGATATGAACTTGGAGTCTCCAAGGTTCCGAAGGAAGATCTAGCAGAGATCTCTAAGGCCCTTAGAAAGGAGTTAAAAAGGAGATCTCATGCCTTCAGAAGGGCGGAAATCTTATCTATAAAGCGTAAATTGGATCTTCTAGATTTCATATCGGGTTCTGCAGTAAACTGGGATCGCGTAGTTGAGATAAGGAAAATAAGGAGGCCCGAAAAATGGGTTTATGATATTGAAGTTCCTGAAACAAGGAACTTCATAGCAAACGGCTTTGTGGTTCATAATAGCCAATTTCTGAAGTACGCAGCAGCTGTTTCACCTAGGGGTTTATACACCACGGGAAAGGGTTCTACAGCTGCTGGTCTGACAGCTGCTGTCATCAGAGAACCAGCAACGGGTGGTTGGACGCTAGAAGCGGGTGCTCTTGTAATCGCAGATGGAGGGATTGCCTGTATAGATGAGTTCGACAAGATGAACGAGGATGATAGAAGGGCCATTCATGAAGCTATGGAGCAACAGTCTTATCATCCATCAACTGAGATATTTCTTGCAGACGGGACTAAGAGAATAATCGGACAATTTGTAGATGAACTCATGGAGAAACATCAGTCAAAGGTTATTAATGGATTTAATTGCCAGATACTGCCCCTTGAACAGCCTGTTGAGGTATTTACATTAGATCCTGCCACATTTGAGATA
>QMVU01000123.1 GCA_003661265.1 Thermoproteota archaeon
GTCAACAAGGGGCTTTACCTTCTTGTAGAACTCCAACAGGGTCTTTAAGATCAAGACTTGCTTCTTTGGCGAGCAGTAAGTGTCTATCTCATGATAAGCGTTTTGGACAAGGAATCCTTCCCTTATAAGCTCTCCCATAAGGATTATAAGCCTGTTTTCATCGGAAAGTGCACTTTCTCCCACAACGCTTGCTATCTCCTCCAACCTGGATGATTCTTGAAGTATCGTCATTGCCTCCTCCCTTGGTAAGTACATATCCATACTAACCTGCTTTATCCACCACTCTCTAACGTTGTCCACATACTTAGAGAAGCTTTGTAACCAGTTTATTGCTGGGAAATGTCTCTTGAAGGCAAGGGTTGTATCAAGGGCCCAGAAAGTCCCCACGTATCTTATGGTGTGCTGGGTAACCGGTTCGTTCAGGTCCCCTCCCGATGGGCTCACAGCTCCGATGATGCTAACTGAACCCACCCTTTCCTCCCTTCCAAGTGTTTTTACCTTACCTCCTCTCTCGTAAAAAGCAGCTATGAAGTCAGGCAGATAGGCAGGATATCCCCTCTCGGATGGTATCTCCTCAAGCCTTGAGCTGAGCTCCCTCAAGGCTTCGGCCCAACGGGAGGTTGAGTCGGCTGTCAGGACGACATGGTAGCCCATATCCCTGTAATACTCTGCATAGGTTATTCCAACGAATATGCTTGCCTCCCTGGCTGGGACGGGCATGTTGCTCGTGTTTGCTATAAGTATGCTCCTGTTCATCAGGGGCTTTCCCGTCCTAGGGTCAACCAGCTTCGGGAAATGAAGGAGAAGGTCTGTCATCTCGTTCCCCCTTTCGCCACAACCGACGTAAACCACTACATCTGCGTCCGCCCACTTCGAGATTTGGTGCAATGTAACCGTCTTGCCCGTTCCGAACCCTCCTGGAATTGCAGCAGTTCCTCCCTTTGAGATGGGGAAGAAGGTGTCTATCACCCTCTGTCCAGTCACCAGGAGCTCGCTAGCACCCAAGTAATCCTTAAATGGTCTTGGAACCCTTACTGGCCACTTATGGTACATCTTCAGCTCTATCTCTCTAGCATCCTCCCTTAGGGTTGCGATCACGTCTTCCACGTAGTAGCTTCCCTCCGGAACCACATCGACAACTTCGACCCTCTTGAGATTTGGAGGAACCATTATCCTGTGAATTATGGCTCCTTCAGGGACCTCTCCAATCACGCTTCCAGGACCTAGCTTATCTCCTTTCTTTACGATTGGTTTAAACTCCCACTTCTTATCTCTGGGAAGTGTTGGAAGCCTAATTCCCCTCTCTATGAAGGAGCCAACCCTCTCAGCTATTTTCTCCAAAGGCCTTCCAAGGCCATCAAGCACCTGACCCAACAGTCCTGGACCAAGCTCGACACTAAGAGGCTCCCCTGTTCTTATGACCGGTTCCCCAGGGGACATTCCGGTTGTGGTCTCGTAGATCTGAATTATGGCTGTGTCCCCTTCTATTCTGACGATCTCTCCAGTTAACTTCTCCTCACCTACTAGGACAACTTCCCTTACTCTTGCGCCCCTCATGTTATCAGCTATGACTACTGAACCCTTTATGTGCCTGATAACACCAACACCTAACTCCTCGCCCAAATCACTCCCTCCCAAAGAGCAGATCTATGACCTTTGGCTCGTTCTTTTCCCTGTAGTCGACCAGCCTTCCGTCGAAAGTGTTGTAAAACCTCAAGCTGTCCTTCTCGTCCCTTGCTATTATTCCTCCTATTATGAAGGCACTTCTCCCCTCGTCAACCCTAAGATCTACTTTCATCTCCTTGCTCAACCTGTCTGCCACCTTACGCAAGATTGGGAGGTCCTTTTTCCTTCCCCATATGTACAGCTTGTTAGTTCCAATTGCCTTCGCAGCCTCCCTCGTATAGTGACTCAATATCTCCTCGTAGTCCCATCCAGAGAGCTTACCTTCAGCTACTAAGGAAAGCTTTTCTCTAACCTTATCGAACAACAGATCCAGGTACCTTTTCTGCATCATCAAGATCTCCCTCCTTATCCTTATTTCAACTGTGCTACTTTTCTTCGCAACCTCGTCCTTGACCTTCCTTTCTATCTCCTTCCTCTTCGCCTCTACTATCCTATTTGCCCTTCTTTCTGCTTCCTCTACTATCTTTGAGGCTTGTTCCTTTGCCTGCGCTATTATCTCGTCTGCTTTACGCCTCGACACTTCCAGTATTGACTCTATCATCTCAGTTATCTCCCCTCTTTTAGGACTTTCCTCCTTCACCCAAGATTACCTCCCTCAGAACTACTTCGACGACCTTGTCGAAGTTCTTCTTTGCAGCCTCCTCAATCCTTGCAAGCCTTTCCTTCATCTCCTCGGTTATTCTTTTTACCTCCTTCTCCACTATTTCATCTATGTCAGTCCCAAGCACCATTGTTTCCGCGGACCTCTCTGCCTCCTCTACTATCTCCCTCGCCTTCCTCTCTGCCTCCTCTACTATCTCCCTCGCCTTCTTCCTTGCCTCCTCTAGCATCTGCTTGGACTTCTCATCGGCCTCAACAATGAGCTCAACTAACCTTGGCATTACTTTTTCACCTCTAGATCTTTAATCCTTTAAATCCAAGAGATTTCTCAATCAAATCACGAAGTTCCCTAATTCTCAAGCCTTTCGGCTTCTTCAAATCGGGTATTATCGCAAAGATTGGCTTGAAAATCCTTCTTTGCAATATCCTCTCCCTGTAATCTGATATCATCTCTGCCACGGACTCGTTCATAAGGACAACATCTGGCATCTTCGCCTCAGCTTCCCTTTCTCTAAGGACACGTAAAGCCTCGCTCTTATCCCTTACGATGAAGGATTTTATGCCTATTGCTTCGAATGCTGAAGCTAATAGCTCATCGTCTGTCAGCAAAAGGGGTTGAGTTGGTCCGCTTTTCTCGCTCATGGGGTGCTACCTCATCAGAGGTTGATAGTAAAAAAATATTAAAACAATGAGCTATTAGCATATGGTGTCGCGGGGGTGGCCGAGCCAGGTCAAAGGCGGCGGACTTAAGATCCGCTCCCATAGGGGTTCGTGGGTTCGAATCCCACCCCCCGCACCATTTTATTTAGCATTTCAGGCTAAATCATGCCTTTCGGTGCTACTCGCTTATCCTATTTAAGTAACGTCAGACAATCTACCATGGAATAAAGCGAGGCGAATTGTTGGTTGGATAACCCCAATGTTGAGGAGGAAGTTAAGCTTAGAATAAGGCATGGCGCGTTTCTCGATTTATTAAAGAGGAAGAACATAGAGTATTCTGTAATTGGCTCCTACTCGGAGAGAGATCTCATCTTCGACTTCCCTGACATGAGATTGCTAAAAAACGACTGGCTTTTTAGAGTAAGACTAGAAAATAACGAGATAATCTTAACCTTTAAAGGAAGAAGAGAGATTTTCAGGTATTCTAAGAGGAGAACAGAAATTGAGGGAACCCTCGGATCTGAATCAGCTTTAAAAGCTCTATAAAAAATAGGCATCCATGTTGCCTCGCTTCCTAACGATTTGAGCGTCATCATTAGTCTACTTGCCCAAAAGGGGTTGAGAATCGTGGTAGAAGTAGTTAAGAAGAGGACCTCACTTGAGCTAAAAGGATGGAGTTGTAGAGTTTACTTGGATTTGGTCAAAAATCTAGGGGAATTCGTCGAGATTGAGGGCAGAGATGGAAATAAGCTGGTTGACATTCTTCAACTCCATAGGAAAGTCGTTAGGAGGAGTTATGCTGAGATGTTGGCAGGCTTTTCAATCGAGGATCTCTGAGGGAACTCCAGATCGCTCTAGAAGCAATTGAGAAATATCTACAGCCTTAGCCCTGATCTCCTCTTCGTCCAAAGTTGTCAGCTTTCCGTCCTTCAGTACAACCCTCCCGTTAATGATCGCCGTGTTTACATCGGTCGATCTGGCGGCGTAAACCAGGTGAGATATCACCGAGTGAAGCGGTGTCCACCAAGGAAGCTCCGTATTTAGCAGGATAACATCAGCTAACTTACCCTCCTCCAAAGAGCCTACGTTCAAGCCAAGGCTCTTCGCTGGTATTACGGTAGCCATATCGAGTACTTGTTGTGCTTTCATGACTGTTGGTTCTTGTTCGCGCACTTGTGTATGAGAGCTGCCACCTTCATCGTCTCAAACATGTCTACAGTGTTGTTGCTGGCGGGGCCATCGGTTCCTAAACCGACCGATACTCCTTTAGATAGCATTTCTGGTACTGGAGAGATTCCTGCGGCCACTTTCAAGTTACTAACTGGATTATGGGATACTAACACGTTCTTATTTGCCAGCAGATCCATTTCCTCTTTGTCCGGCCAAACCACATGTGCGGCTATGACCTTAGCCCTAAAGAGCCCAAGATCCGCCACATGCCTTATGGGAGTCTTTCCATACCTTTTCTTTATTTCCTCAACTTCTGAGTAGTCTTCAGCCAGATGAATTTGTAATATGCAATCGTTTTCGAGGGCAAACTCTATGCTTTCTTCTAGGAGATCTGGAGAGCAAGTATATGGTGCATGGGGACCTATAGAAGGTATAACGAGTTCCTCCTTATCTTTCCACTCCCTAACAAATTCCTTAGCTATTCTA
>QMVU01000124.1 GCA_003661265.1 Thermoproteota archaeon
AGCGCTAACCTCTCTCTGGCCTTTAACGTACTCCTTGTTTTCATATACGTTTCAACAAGAGCTCCCTCTCATGATATTTTTATTTTCCTCCCAAGAGGATCGACGCATTACGGTACATCAAAGCAGGATAGCATCGAACGTAAGCGGCTCACCCTTCTCAGCTTCCTGTCAATTGAATCCTTCTGTCTCTCAAGTTCCTCTATGTACTCATCGATCTTCTCCTTCAGCTTCTCTAAGGAGTCAGCTAGTTGGTCGAAAAATGAGAGGGCTTTCTTAAGATCCGGTAATTCTACGTCTTCTCCCCTCTCACACTTCTCCGCGATCTCAAAAGGATCGATATTCTCAGAATAGCGATAATGTTCCATCGTCCTTTGAACTGTTTCTACAAAGGCCTTGGCAAACACTCCTTCAACATCGCTCTCGATGCGTTCTGTAATAAGATCCAGGGAAGGATCATCTTCCCACGTCCACATTAGGGATGGTATGGCGAATCCCACAGCAGTGCCTGTTGATATGGAGGACATGATTAAATTAGCTATTTTGACCACTGGAACGAAGAAACTGGTGATCCCTATCGCTATACCCACTATATTGAAGATAGTACTCCAGATCTTCCTAGCTTCCTCTTCCTCCTCTACTTCCCTCCTTATAATGTTCTGTTTCCTCCTACATTCATCTATCTTCCTTTTAATAAGCTCATTGAGGTCTCTTAGCCTTCCTATTCGTTCCTCAAGTGCATAATATGCATTCAGAAGCCGATCTATGGGCCCAGGTCTGTCCACAACAACTACAATGTAATCCTCCCTAGATCCATCTGGAGCCTGCATTCCGCTGTCGGAGGCCTCGCATTTTATGGTAACGATGGCCTGGCAAATAGGTGTCAAGTAAATTACGCTACTCCCCTCGTTAGTGGCTAAGAACATCCCTCTATAATGTCTTTCAACCATCTCACCAGCCATCCATGCTCTCTCAATATCTCGGTGGAGGTATTCAGGGTAGTAAATCCCCTCAAGTGGTGATAATATAGACCACCTATATGTGATTTTGTCGTTGAGGATGATGTTTAGAGGTTTTCCTCCATTTAGCGCATGTCCACATCTTAATTGAAGTAAATCGGGATCATGTCCCTCTGCTTGAAGGATGAGTATCTCACTGGTGGTAGCTCGGACAACCTTTGCCCTTTCTACACCAATGAATTCCTTCAACATTAGGTCTCCAATTCTGCTAATTCTGGCCTCCGCTAACTTTGCTATCTCATCGCGTAGCTCCTCTTGTCGCTTAGTTATGTTGTCAAGTCTCTGGATAAGACTTCCTTCAGACATCCCCTGAACTTCCTCTGGACAGGACAACACCCCATCAAGAATTCTGCTTCTCTCTTCTTCAAGCCTTAGAATCTCTTTTACCTTCTCCTTAATTTCAGGAAATTCATCTATGCCCTCGAAATTCTTGATGAGAGAGATATAGCTCGACATGCTTCTAGGGAGACCTTCGTGGGTTAATGGATATAGTCTTGAAAACCTTTTCAGCGAGATCCTGTCCAGCACCTCCATCGGTTTGGGACCTGTAATGGAGCAGGCAAGTGGAGAGAACTTATCCCACCTAATGGACGGTCCACACTCCGTGTTCTTGATCTTCTTATTTATTTCATCAATGTACTTCCCCAAAAGTTCTGATCTTTTAGTCAGAAGGTCATGGAACTTATTCAACAGATCATGAAGTGATTTCCTTTTTTCCTTGATCTTCGATTCTAGCTCTTCCACCTTCTTGTTAACCCAGTCCAAGAACTCATTCCTGATTGTAGTTAACAGTCTCTCTAACTCTTGTGACTTCTCTGATAGCTGCTGGTCTATTTTTGCTAGCTGAAGATTAAGCTCTTCCTTCCTCTCCCTTATTCCTCTACGTTCAATCTCCAGATTAGCTTCGAATTCTGCCCGTCTTCTTACCTCTTCCAATTCTTCCGTTAATTTTTGTAATTCTTGTACTTCCTCTGGTCGTTGTATCTCTTTTCGTGAAAGTGCTTCCAATTGTTTTATCGGTGCATACTGCTGTATGGCTCGTGAAAATACCTCATGTGAAATTTCCCTCTCCTCTTCCTCTAATTCCCTTAACTCTTCTTCCAATCTCTCTCGTTCTTTCTCTAATTCCTCCCTCTCCCTCTTTCTCTCCTCATACTGCTTCAATAATCCCTGTAATTTCTTCGGTAACTCCTTCTCCCTCTTTCTTAGATCTTCAATAAGCTCTTCTTCGCTTATCTTCCTTCCAGACATTCCTAACAGAGATTTCTGGAACTCATTCAGTCCCTCGAACTCAGGACTTAAATCGTCGATTTCCTTCCTTGCTCCTCTGATTTTATCCTCCAGATCCCTGATTCTTCCATTAAGATCTATTAACTGCTTCTTGAGCTCCTCCTTTATGAGCCCTGGGGGATGTACCTCTGGAATCTCCTCTGGGATGATCTCAGTGATAACATTGCTGTAATCGGCATTGATAGCTCTTACCTCATCAGTTAGGCGTATCCTAAACTCCCTTACCTCAGGTGGATGAAAGTCAAGCGCGTTGACCTTCCTTTGCAAGTCATCTACGGTCAACTTTATTCTAACCAGCTTGTCCTTAAACTGCTTTCTTACCTCGTGGACTAATTCTGGATCGTCTGGAAGCTCGGGTGCTTGATACACAACAACAGGCCCGAAGACTACACCAGAATGATTGTGCTGGTAGGGACTAATCAGATATCCAGGACCCTCAACGAGCTCCCACTTGTAAATAACTTCGTCTTGAATAGGCAGGGAAACCCTAACCTCGTCTCTGACTTTTCCAGATGGGGAGATTGATCTGCAGTTGAACGTCAACCACTCTACATTACTTGCTTTAGCAACAAGCGGAAGAGCCCCTCCAAGAGGAACTAAGAACTCGTTTCCTGCTCTAGGCTTAACGGTTCTTAACTCAAGCTTCCCTTTCCTGAAGTTCCAAGTAAGGCAACAGCATTTCCTTCCTCCAATTAACTCGCTTAGGAAGTAACCTCCGAAAAGGGATCCTAGTATGATGAGTCCGGTTATTATTATCCTCCTGATACCCTCCTCTCCCTCCTTTTCTGTCGGAAGACTTGGACTTGGGGGCGGGCTGGTCTCTACAGGAGTTTGAGAAGGCTGTGGTGGAGGGGATGTTGGAGGGACTGTGGGAACAGGATAAGCCCCTGATGCTGTAATCTCGACCTCACATATGTTGTTCCCCTCATCGGCTTCTGACACCTCGTTCAGGTAGTCCACGAACACGTAGATCCTGTACTCCCCCTCTTGGGTGATCCTCAGATCACACCAGACTTTCCTGGACCTAAGATCCCCTGTGAAGTTTACCGGGACGGCTGCTATGATCTTCCCCTCCTCAGGCGGACCGACGAAGAATCCAACAACAGTTTCAAGCTCCTCAAATTCGCCTCGAACCGACACATTTGCCTCAACCCTCAAGGTCTCGCTTACCACGACCTCAGTCCTGTTTGCGCTTATTCCAGCGCAGAAGAGGTCAACTCCTCCCTCAACTGCTGGAAAGGCCTCAATGATCGTGATTGATGCACTACAGTTCTCTGTTCTGATCTCCTCATTCAGAACAGGGCTGTAACCTGTTGCAAATCCGCTGAAAGTGATGGTTCCTGGGGAAATAGCCTTAAACGTCCAGGTAAATGATAAGTTGGGGGAATATTCAGTAAAATTCGCCATATCTGGAGATGGGCCGGAGATGAGCGCTATTTCTCCGGTTCCGACGAAAGAAATCGTAGGAACAACGTTTATTACTCCTGCCTCCGGATCGAGGAGTGTTACTGTCATCTCGACTGTGAAGTTTTCCCCAACCGCAGGGCTTTGAGGGAGAACGTTGAGGGAACAGCTCATAACTTCCGACTCAGCTAAACAGACACATACAGGAAGTAGGAGGATTACGAGAACAATTGAGTAAACGACCCGGTCCCCACTCAATTATTCTCGAACTCCCTTCCTAAGAGAGACCTTCTGGAAGATGCTTTAGGTGAAAGTTGCTTATAAGATGAAGGTTAAACAAGTTAGCTTACAAGTATAAGACTTGAACCTCAGGATGTCATCCAAGTACCTGATGGATGGCCTGAGGATCATGAAGATACCCAATCCCTAATCCCCCTATTTTTCCCATGTTCTTTATGCCCCTCAATCCACAGTCTGCGGAACAAGAAGTCTTATAGCTGGAGATGTCTCCCATAGACTGAAGTTCCATTAAACACTCAGGGCATGCAAATGCGATACAGGAACATTTCTGAAGGTAGAATAGGTGAGATCTCGCTTCTGATAGGCACTTTTCAGTTCGAGAACTCTGAGGTTGCGCTTAAAGAGATCTCGCGCATCTTGCTGGAAATGGAATTTGTTGCTGAGGACTACCCTAGAGCCTTAATTGAGAGGGAGAGAGAATATCCCACTGGGATTGAGGTTTCTGGCTTCGTAAATGTCGCACTTCCCCATGCACATGTTAAATACACCAGGAGACCAGTCCTTTTCATAGGACTGCTATCTGAGCCCATAGAGTTCTATAAGATGGATTCTCCCTCGGAGAAGGTCAAGGTAGAGGCG
>QMVU01000125.1 GCA_003661265.1 Thermoproteota archaeon
ATGGGCCCCTCTGAGATCTCTATTCCCCTTAATAGACCTAAATCCACCACATTTACTCCCAATTCTGGGTCCAGAACCTTTTTTAGAGCAGCTAAAACCCTCTCTTCAACATTTTTCAACGACACTATCACCTATCTTTTCCCCTATTACCCCTTTCAAAATGTTTGTTCGCCCCTTAACAGAAACTTATCCACAATATCTCTTGCCCTCTCCCTCTTACGTTGATGTTCCTTAAGGAAGTTAGTGACCCTTTTAATGAGGTCTTCTTTACATTCTCCACAGAGCAGATCCCCGGAAAGGCATCTCTTCCTCCTCTCTCCGAGAGCTCTATCATCTTCCTCGAAGATAAATGCATAATAATGGAACACGGGACATATGTCCGGATTCCCTCCTTTTTCCCTCTGCTCCGCAATAGTTGGTCTTCCCCCAGTGAAGGCATTCCATATCTTCTTTCTGACCTCTTCTGGAGAATCTGTAGTGAAAATGGCGCTCATTGCTTCGCTTGAACTCATTTTCCCGCCTCCCGAGAGGCTAGGTAAGAACTTGCTATGGAGTATCGCTGGCTTATAGAACCCAAGCTTAGGCGCCACATCCCTTGCCAATCTGAAGTGTGGATCCTGATCTACAGCCAGTGGAATTAGGCACGGAACATTTTTTCCGGTTATAATGCTTTCTATGAACGCTGGTGCGGCCTGAATGCTCGTAAAGAATATCTGTCCAATATTAGAGCTCTCTGTAAGACCGAAAGTCGCTCTTACAGTTGAAAAAGTGATTTTCTTGGCGAATTGAAGGGCTATCTTGTATAAAAAACCTATGTAGTCTGTATCTAAGAAGATCTTGGTCTTGTCGGGATCAAAGCCTAATGCTATCACATCCAGTGCATTATCAAGAGCATATTTCCTCGTTTTCTCAAGGGTCAGCTCTGGCTTAAAGAGGAATTTCTCATCATCAGTCATCTGAAAGTAAAGCTTAGCGCCAAACCTGTCCTGCAACCACTTAGTTAAAAACCATGGAACCATGTGGCCCAGATGCGTGTGTCCAGATGGTCCCCTCCCTGTGTAGAGATAGAACATCTCACCTCGCTCATATTTGTCTAACAACCAATCCAGGTCCCTATGAGCAAAGAAAACCCCTCTTCTCAATAATTTGTGTGTATCTCCGGCTAATCTAGTTAGTCTCTCATACAAATCCTTGTTCAATGGGGTTAGTCCGAATTCCACCACTAGTCTCTCGTAATTTACCTCTCCACGCACTTCCCAAGGTGTTACGGTAAACTCTTCTCTATTTCCTGTCAAGGAAATACCTCCCAAAGAGCCGAAAGTATGGTTTGCAAAACAGTTCGTCTACCTTAAAGGTAGATAGAGCGAGACCAAAAGTCAACACCAGATCTCATGCTCAACTAGTCATCCCAGCCTATTAGATAAAAAATTGACGTGCCTGTCCTGGACAAGTATTGTCATCACTTTATTAAGGTGCAAAGCGCCATCATAAACGAAGATGACAGCTTCAGAATCCGAAGAATCTGTTGTAAGATGGACCGCTGAATCTCTTTCCATCACAGCGGTCGGCATTTGGACAGCAATTTATTTGTTTTATGTCCTTTACACTAAGAAACTTAATTTTAGCCAGGGATTCCAATCCATAACTCAAGTTAGCCTCCTTCTCATCACTTGGGGAATAGGAGCCCTGATAGCCGCTGGGGGTAGTGGGGTAATTTATGGGCTAGTAGCAGGAAAAGAGGAAAGAGCCGGTGTCGAGGAAATAGCTCCCCCAAATGCGTTTTTAGGACCCCATCCTCAAGCAGTAAAAGCTGGAAGGCTAATATTCGTATCCTATCAACTTCCAATAAACCCAGCAACTGGGGAGATAATAAGGGGAGATACTCTCCTGCAGGCAAGGGCTGTTTTGGATGCCTTGAAGAACCTTCTCATTTCGAATGAAAAGAGCCTTTCGGATGTTATCAAAGTGACGTTCTACGTGACAAGTCTTGAAAAACAGCAGGATGTGGAAAGGGCTTATCTTGAAGTTTTCACACATGGTAGACCAGCTATGGCGATAATCGAGGTTTCAGGACTTCCTTTTGGAGTAGATGTAGCCTTAGATGCTGTTGTTAAGGCGTGATCAACCCCCCTTCCAGGAACTTCCTTCTTATCATCCCATAAGCGGTTAACGCTGACATCGCTATAGCAGCTCTCTCAGGTGTAGGATAGGCCGGAAAGCCATGTTCTTCAAATTTCTCCCTGAAAGCGACGGCATACTCTCCCTGACCTACATCACAAAACACAATCGGCTTATCAACCCCTCTAGCAACTTCAGCTAGCTTCTCAGGAAGACTTCCAGTTAGTCTAGGGATGTGGTGAAGGGCAAGAATGATAACCCCGTCCACGACAGGGCTCTCTAAGAGGACTTCCAAAGACCTCACATATGCCTCATCGTCCGCAGATCCCGTTAGATCAATCGGGTTTTTAACAGAAGCTATTGGAGGAATCACTCCCCTACGCTTCAATTCCTCAAGTCTTTCCTCCGTCTCTCCAGAGAGATCAGCTATGATTTGCCCCCTTCTCTCGAGCTCATCTACTGTCATGACCCCAGCACCACCTCCATCAGTTAAAACCGCGATGCGTTTACCCTTGGCCGGAGGTTGCATCGAAAGAGCTTTTGCAACGTCAAATAATTCCTCAACATTGTTTACCCTTATGATCCCAGCCTGCCTGAAGGCTGCATCATATATATCATCCATTCCAGCCATGGCTGCAGTATGAGAAACGGCTGCACGGGCACCAGCCTTTGTCCTAGCAGCCTTTAAGACGACAATGGGTTTACTAAGGACAGCCCTCTTAGCAGCCTCTATGAATTCCTTACCCCTCTCTATGGATTCCGCATAGACTAGGATAACCCGGGTTCTGGGATCGCTTGCTAGATAATCTATGAGTTCAGCCTCGTTTACATCAGCTCTATTCCCATAACTAACGAATTTTGCTAATCCAAGCCTTTCTCCGGCCATATAGTCCAAACAAGCTACCCCAAAGGCTCCTGACTGGGTTATAAGGGAAATACTTCCGGTTTTTGGCCTAGGCAAGGATTTCAGGGTCTTCCCTCCAATTTCCTTTTCATAGGGAAGGAACATGGTGTCTACTCCGGATTCTGGGCACAATATTCCTATGCAGTTTGGACCAACGATCCTAATACCATGCTTTCTGGCTATTCTTACAAGTTGATCCTGCAGAACAATGCCTTCTCCTCCTATTTCGGCAAAGCCTCCGCTTATGACAACAGCATTCTTTGTACCTATCTTACCGAGTTCATCTACTGCTTGCGGAACGAATTTGGCTGGGATCGCTATGACTGCCAAGTCAGGTGGCGAGGGAAGCTCTAAGATGGACGGATATGTGGGTACTCCCAGGATCTCTCTCGCATCGGGATTAACAGCATATAGCTCTCCTCTAAACACCCCCTTATCTTTATTCTCCTTGAGAATTCGTAAGATCTCATGTCCAACTTTGCCTGGCTTCCTAGAGGCACCTATAACAGCTATAGATTCTGGATAGAAGAACTTGTTGAGTAGCAACATTGTGTTTAATACTGTAATCAAAAAATTAAACTACACGAATCCGCATCAACAGCCACCAGAGGTCAAAGCGCTAGTCACGATATCGTGATAGCCTAGCGGGAGCCCAAGTCAAGAGCCTGTTTTAGTTCTCTAGCCTTCTGTCTCTTTCTTCCTACTTCCTCAAAATGTTGGCTTAATATCTGTAGAAATCCCTCTAATTCGTCTTGAGTGGTCTCTTCCATAGAGCTAAGGATCTCTTCATGGAGGTCGTAGTAAACCTTTGCTATGTCGATGAGCTTAGTTATTTTAGGTATCTCAGGCTCAACTAAGATAACAGCAATATCCGAGTCTTTGGCTCCTTCCTCTAATCTCCTAAGACCACCCGCTATATCGATACCGGCTATCTTATGTAAGAAGAATTTCTTCACGTCAAGAAAGCCTTTAACGCTGAAGTTCTCCTCAGGTATCTTGAGGACGAAAGCTACCCTAAAGGCCGTTTCCGGATTACATTGAACCATTGTTCCCTCTTCCAATGCTAGTTCTGCTAGTAGATCTAGAACACTTCCAACGGTCTCAGATTTGACACTAGCATGACATGGTACACATAAAGTGGCTTCTCTCATCCTCAAAATTGACTTAAGGCTCTGAGCAGAGAGTTCGCCGCCTATTCCAGTGCTAATCTGCGATGTTTCTTCAAATAGAGTGGCTAGGAAAGAGGAAATTTTCTTGTTAACCTCAACTATGCCGCCGCTTATTCCTTCCTCCTCTGACGAGGGGATGTACAAATCATTATCTACAAGCAAGATAGCATCCGCATATCCTAAGAGATTGGAGATAGAGATTATAGAGTTATAAGAGAATTTTATGGGCTCAAGCGGGTACATGAATGGGAGGACGCCTAAAACAATAATCGGAGGAACAACGCTCTTATGGACGAAGTACTCTCTAAGGTACTTAACTAAGATGGGAGTAGCTCCAGCACCCGTTCCGCCACCTAATGCAGTAAA
>QMVU01000126.1 GCA_003661265.1 Thermoproteota archaeon
TGCCTATATCCGTGAAGCTGGCAAGAAGGTTACCCTAACCCCCTCCTCTCCTCTTTTTTGTTTATTTCTCGCCTAGAAGGTCAAAAATAAGAAGAGAGAATGTTTAGGCTACATAAATCCTCATGTCCTCTACAGCCGCGGACGGAAGCAGGATGTCTTTCATCGTGAGCAAACCAGGTTCTGCGTTTATCACCTTAGGTATCGAGTTTATGACCATCGCAACCGTGCCTATGTCTCCGTGAACCCCTCCTATTATCTTCTCATGTATATTTGGCTCCCCCTTTATTATCACCTCATCGTACTCCTCTGGGGCATGTGCGTAAGCTATGAAGTTCAGGACTATGACCTCCTTTCCCTTCATGTATCCCTTTGCGACGCTCTTTAGGCCTGTAACATATCCTTTAGGTATCTTGGTGTAGGAGGTCTCCATGTCCCTCTCAGCGATCACAGGCTCCGGATCTAGTTCCTCTATCCTATCCAGCTTCCATCCCAGGGCTGCTGCAATCATGGATATGGATTCATAAAGGCCAACGTGACCCGTTATCACCTTACTCTTTATCTTCTCCATGAATTCCTCCTTGGTTAGCCCTGTACCTATCTTCTTCTGGAAGGGGATCCTCCTTCTTGCCGAATTTATTATCCTAGTCACCTCTATGCTGTCAACCCTTAGACAGGGAGCAGTAAGCACGATGGGCAGGGTATCCATCAGGTAGCCCGGGTTTATCCCGGTTCCAAGGACCGTGACACCGTAGTCCACTGCCAGTTTATCTATCCTGCTGGCAAGCTCAGGGTACTTGTTAAACGGGAAGGAGAGCTCCTCGCAAGTGGAGATGACATTTAGTCCAGCCTTAACGCACTGGACAATTTGAGGGTACACCTGCGGGAGGTAAGAGGAGGTGCAGTGCACGACAATGTCGGCCTCTACGCTTGAGAAAAGCTCCTCAGGGTCGTTGGTGATGGTCACCCCGAGCTTCCTGTCCAGCCCTAAAATCTCTCCTAGGTCCTTCCCGACCTTATCCTTCGCTATGTCCACTGCTCCAACTATTGTAATACCCTTCTTCTCGATGACAGCTTTAGCTATCCTTCCTCCTATGACTCCTACCCCATAGCATATCACTTTTATCGAATTTTCCATGCGAAACACCACCAGCTCTTGATGAGACTACCTTCAATATATAATAAGTTGAGAGTTACTGGAAGTCAGGACGTTTCCCTCGTTCCGACATACTTGCACCTCGTAAGGGAGAAGTTAACTCATGGAGAGAAGCCTCGTCAGCCCCTCTCAACCCTCCCTGTTATCTGTCCCCGCTCGTTTATGTAGATGTAATACTCCCAGGGCGGCGTGAAGCCGAACAGCCTGAAAGCAACCTTGTTTATCAGGCTTTCTAGGTCAGGAAAAGGCCCTTCCGTCGGAATTATCCCGCTGTGAATTATGTAGAACCTTCCCTCTTCTACATAAACTAGTACAGCGTGTCCGAACTCGATGCCAGACCAGATTATCCCCAGCACCGCAGCGCTATGGTTCTTATACAGATCGAAGGCATCGTACCTCCACCCATGAGCCCTTAAGCAGTAAAGGGCGAATATGGCAAAGTCCTCGCAATCCCCACCTCCCTTGTAGAAGGTCTCCTCTGCAGTCTGCCAGACATCCTCATCCGGAGGGTCTGGGATGTAGGTGAAGTGGTCCTTCATGTACCTTGTGATCTTCTCCGGGGTATCCAATATTCCTACAACGACTTTGAAGTCCTTCCAATCTTCTGCTCTCGTAGGATCTGTCCCATAGACCAAGACCTCTGCCGAATCCGATTCCCCATCTGAATCCGTGTCCTTGAGCAGGGGATCTGTCAGGTACTCCAGGACCTCCTTGTCGTCGCGTAGCATGTCGTCGTCCGTGTCCCCCTTCCTCGGGTTCGTCCCCAGCATCGCCTCTATTGCGTTCGGTAGCGTATCCCAATCGTTGCTTGACTGGGCTGCCAGTGAAGTGTTATGCCTATTGTAGCCCGCTATTATCGTGATCCTATTCCCATCTTTCTCCAAAACCTTTATCAGGAAGCTCTTCAAACCAGATTCAAGCTCCTTCTTTTCCTCATCGTTAAGGAAGTCATCAGCATAGTTTTTCGGCATCCACTCGTCTGTTGGAGCGAGGTGTCCGCCAAGTATGAGGACATTCCCTCCTTTAACCTTCGAAAGGTTCCTCACCCTCCTTAACGTTATCCCGTACCTATCTATGGCCTCATAAAGTAGCTTGAAGTTGAGCTCCCAGTCTATCTGGTTTGAGATGACGTAAGCCGCCTTAGTGGAACCCGAACTCATGGTGCTCGGAAAGAGGATCAGGAGCACTAGCAGGAAAATCAGGACCTTCCTCATCTTACCTGTCTCCACGCTCCAGTTCGTGCAGTAAGTAAAAACAGGTTAGTGGTAGGGGGTAGAAAAATAAATTTTGCCAGATAGAGGGCAGCGCCCAAGGAAGACTCCTTAAGCACACGAGCTAGGATTGGGAAAGCTGCTGTAATAGCCTAACAACTCTTTGAGAGCTTTGATATGAGATTTCCCTCCCTAACTGCTGCAACTGCAGCTCTCCTCCCAATTCCCGCGGACAACAGGGTTTCCACTCCTCCGGTGACGACGTCCTCCACGGTGACGATGCCAGCGGAGAGGGCTAGCTTCTTCTCCTCCTCATCTAAGGATCTCAGTATTGTTACTGGGTACAGCCCCTTCCTTTCTATTAAGCTCTCGAGGCTCCACCTCCCTCTGGGATATGCCCAGCTCGTGTTCCTTATGCCAACGCACTTGCAGTACCTTATGGCCTCCAAAGTGCACTTCGTGTTGCATATGAGCCAAGCCCTATCGAAATACCTCTTGAGGTCAAGAAATCTCGCGTAGGTGTACATAGCGACCTTAAGATCCGTTTTTATCCCTCCTCTATTGTGAAACTTGCACTCAACCATGTACGTCAGCCCGTCCCTCTCGGCAACCACATCAACCTCCTGGCTGACGCACTTTCCTTCAAGCACAACGTTCGTCCTCGTCTTGAAGCCGTACTTCTTAAGCAAAACGGCTATGAACTTCTCGAAGGGGTATCCAGATGGTCCTAAATTCATGATGGATCTCTTAAGGTCGTATCTCAGCATTAATGCCTCCTCTCCCCTCTCTCTAAGCTTCTCTAAAGCAATCCTCAGGATTTCTCGAGTTGTTATACCCTGCCATATCTCCCTAGCCACTTCTCCAGCTATCTGAGCAGCCAACTCCCTGGAAGCGCCTGCCCTGATTAGGCTTCTCATAAGCTTCTCCGGCCTAAACTCTTCCCTCTCTCCAGAGGCCTTTACTACGTACATCCTTGTCTTTTAATCCCCTGAAAAAATAAGTGTCTCCTAGAATCGTCGTTAACTGTTATTCCCATTTCAAAATCCTTTAAGCGGAGTGAGTTGATTAGACTTAAGAAGAATGGGAAACTCCATGATAGTATGGCAAAATGGCGTTGTCTCGTCTGCAACTACGTTTATGATGAGGATGAAGGGGATCCGAATAGCGACATTCCCCCTGGGACTCTCTTCGATAGCCTGCCAGACGACTGGGTCTGCCCAGTGTGTGGAGCTCCGAAGGACCAGTTTGAATTCCTAGAGTGAGTCTTCCATCTAATCTCAATCCTGTCGGGCTGCTATCGAACTTTCTTCCTCGTTGAGGGTGCTGCCGTGAATTTTAAGAAATTTTGAGTACAGCTACCCAAGATCCAGATGTTCGACATCTTTGAGCTTTGCAGGGCAAGAGGGGAGGAAAAGCTCAAGGTAATAATCCTCTTCGATACAAAAAAGACTGAATGCGGCTGGAACGAGGCAGCTTACAACGGCTTGCTTGAGGCTAGCAGGAGGTTCGATCAAGTTAGTATATCCTACGTTGAGTCGGTTCATCTGGATCGCTGGGCCGATTGCTTGAAGGAGGTCGCAGAGCTCGGATTTTCCCTCGTAATAAGCCATGCAAGTCCTGTGGAGGAGCAGATTAAGGAGGCTGCTGAGGCCTACCCCGAGACCCTCTTTGTTTGGTCAACTGGAAAAACTCCTGTACCCGAGAACGTGGTTGTGATCGATTTCCTGGCTCACGAGGCCTCGTACCTTGCTGGCATCTTAGCCGCCGGGATGAGCGAGACCGGGAAGATAGGGGTAATAGGGGGCATGCCAGCCCCCAGCTTCTACAGAACTTACTACTCCTTCGTCAAAGGAGTTGAGGAGTTGAGGCCAGAAGCTGAGGTAAAGGTCCAGTGGGTTGGAACTTTCGTGGACGTAACAAAGGGATTTCAGGAGGCTCTGGAGTTCATAGAAGAGGGATGCGATGTTATCTGGGGGAACGGGAATGGGCAAAACGTTGGGGCCAGAAACGCATGTCTCTCAGTAATAGGGAAGAGGAAAGTCTGGTACATAGGAGGGATAATAGATGAGCACAAGTACGCACCACCAATATGCATTACGAGCGTCCTTTTCGGGATAGAGAGAGCA
>QMVU01000127.1 GCA_003661265.1 Thermoproteota archaeon
ACGCCTCATTGAGGCTGAAGGAGCGGGAATAACTGGTGGAGAACCCACTTTAGTGATGGAAAGGGTTTGTAGGTATATCAGAATTTTAAAAGAGAATTTCGGAAGAGAATTCGACATTCACCTCTACACCAATTCAGTAGGAATAGACCTTAACGGTCTGAAGAGGCTAGATTCTGCTGGATTAGATGAGATTAGATTTCACACATGGAAGGAAGAGGATTGGGAGAAGATTCGACTGGCAGTAGATTTCAACTTTAGAGTCGGGGCTGAGATGCCAGCCATACCAGGAAGAGCATATGAGAGGAAGTTAATCAAGCTTGCAAGGTTTCTTGATTCCATAGGAGCTTATTTCCTAAATCTTAATGAGTTAGAGTTCAGCGATGGAAATAGACTGGAATTATTGTCTCGCGGCTATCATGTAAGGAGCAACAGTGGAGTTGCTGTCTCAGGGAGTAAGGAAGCAGCAAGGAGGGTACTATCGTACATAGAGAGAGAAACAGGGATTCTCGGGTACTTTTGCTCTGCGGACGTAAAAGAGCTACAGGTTCTTAATAGGTGGAGAAGGCGGGCTAAGAACGTTGCAAAGCCCTATCAATGTGTAACTGATCAAGGTACCCTTTTGTTTGGGGTGATAAGAGGTGATTCCAATCAATTGCTTGAAGTAAAGGGCATTCTAGAAGAACAGGGCTACCCACTAGAGTTTAACGAAGATGAGCTTTTAGTCCCAGCTGATCTCGTTCTAGAGATGCAAGCAATCCTAGCATCTAGAGGTCTAACTGCTGATATTGTTGAGATAGCGCCTTTAGATTTAAATTTTGAAATCTCCAGGAATCCAGTAGTGAAGCGGAGAGGCTAACTGCTTGAGATATTTATCTCCTCCTCCAAGACCGGTAAGACCACGTCTACTCCTACTAGTTCTCGAAGTTCTTCCCCAAATTTATCAGTTTCCTCTCCATGTATCGGGAGAACTTGTTTTGGTGTCACATTTCTTACAAATTCAAAGAGCCCAGATCTCCCTACGTGAGAGGAGAAATCGAGTTGATTTACCCTCATCTCGATCGTTCTCCTTTCACCATCTATGTATATCTCCCCCTCTTGGAGGAGTCTCCTGCCCTCTGTACCCTCGATTTGATATCCTGTAAGGGTTAGAGAGCTAATCGGATCCTCGCTTTTTCTCTCTAAGTAGAAGTATACTGGTCCTCCCTCTAGCATCCCTGAGGTTGTCAGCACAACGGATGGCCTTTTTACGATGTTCTCCCTTACCTTCCAGTTCTCAACCATCCTCAAATTCCTTAACGAGAACTCGAACTCCTTGTCATCTCTTAGTCTATGAGGATACGAGAGCAAAATTTCGGTCCCAGCCCTCGCCATTCCATCCAGAAATAGGTTTCTCATGCCTGCAGCTGATAGGATCATCGCGATTTCGTTAAGTCTAGCTATAGCGAAGCCAGCTATTATTGCTGATCCTCCTCTATTAATGGTATCCTTAACAACCTCCCTCAAGAGTTTCTCCTGGCCCTTCCTGCTTGGGTGTTCTCTTTGGGAGTAAGTGCACTCCGTGATGAGGAGGTCTACCTCTGGTAGATCCCTCTCCGCTCCGCGCGACAGTCTGGTCTTCCTTAGTTTGAAGTCCCCCGTGTATAGGAGAGATGTACCATCCTTCCTAAGATAATACATAGCGCTTCCCGGTATGTGACCAGCGTCAAATGGAATGACCTCGACGGATCCTATCTTGAATGGAACTCCATACTCTATGGGCCTAAAGTTCCTCATTAACCTCTTTATTTCCTGAGAACCGTAGCCTATCTGATATCCTCTCTTCTTTGCTACCTTTATCGAGTCATAAAGCAGAAGTTCTATGAAGTCCCTGGTTATGTCTAGACCATAAACTACTGGAGCTTTTTTCCTGCGGAATAACAACGGCAGTGCCCCGGAGTGATCTAAGTGTGCGTGTGTTAGCAGCACAGCATCTACATCTTCGACTTCTGGAGGAAAAAGCGGGCTTTGTTTAGGCCTCAGCTTTATCCCGTAGTCGAGCAGTATTCTCCTATCTTCGGTCTCAACGAGAATGGCACTTCTTCCAACTTCTCCAATAGCTCCAAGTGGTTTCACTTTTAGCAAACCCATATCTAACAGATCCTCCCATTAACGTCAGGAGAAGACGGTTTCTGTTCTCCTCAACATCCTCCCAATGAATCAGAAGACCATATCGTTGGTGGATATAAAAAGTTCACTTTTACCCTCGGAGTTGATGCTCCAGTCCAGAGTACCTAACTTCTCATATCCCCGGGAACCTGTACACCTCTACTCCTTCGTCTTCCACCCTCTCAAAGTCCAGGTAAGCTATTCCCTTTTTCTCCAATGAAAGAAGGGCTTCTCTTGCCAGATCAACTGGAAGATTAAGATCGGAGACTACTTCTGCAAGCGTAAGTTTTCCTCCTCTGCTTCTCGCTAACCTTATTATGTCATCCTGTATTTCCTCTATCCTTCTCGCCTTTCTATATCGTGAGGTTCCAGCGTATATAGCCAGTGCTCCTATTCCCATTAAAACGATTCCTGGGAATATACGTACGGGATTGTAACTAGCAGCTATGAGAAACATAAGTCCTAGGAATCCAAGCAGTATACCCAATGAAAGAGAGATCATAGGAAAAAAGGAGAGGCGGGGCATTTTATCAGCCCCCAGAAACTTCTTCTTTCAGCTTCTTCAGTTCTTCTTCTATGCTGCTCTCAATTCTGGCTCTTTCAAGTTCTCTCTCTATCTCATCCCTTTCCTCAGGCTCAAGGACGTCTAATGTTCCTCCTACTGCTATGAGCTCATCTATGGCCGCAGACCTTGCTTCCAGCTCCTTGATTTTTGAGTCGGCTCTATCGACTATCCTTGCAACATTCACTACTTCATCTCCGAAACCAGTTAACATCTCCTTTACCTCTGCTTGAGCCTTTGCGCTCTCATACTCAGCTTTTAGCTGCTCCTTTCTGGCCCTAAACATCTCAACTTTGCTCTCAAGATCATCTCTGACCTTCTTCAAATCTTCCTCTTCTCTCTTCATCTCCTCAATTTTCTCTTCAATTCTCTCTTTTTGAAGTAGGAGGACATGTTTTCTCTCCAAAGCCTTCCTAGCAAGGTCTTCTCTACCTATCTTCATGGCCTCCTTAGCATTTTTATCGAGCCTGGCTATTTTCTCCTCAATTTCCTCTACCTCGAACTCTAACCTTTTCCTGGCGGTTACAGCCCTTGCAAGAGCCATGTTAACATTATGCAATTGCTGAACCATCTTGGCATATGCATAGTCCAGCTGCTCTATAGGATCCTCGAACCTCTCCATTAATTTGTTTAATTTTGCCTCTATCGAGACTTTCAGTCTCTCCCAAAAACCAGTCATAGTGATCTGTGTTTTATCTCACAGGGTACATTAATAAAATTAGGTGCGCCTGTCTATTCATCAAAGTTCCTCATCTTTATTTTGAATTCAAAAGAGGGTAAAAAAGAGGTACGGCTTATGAACGAATTCATAAGTTTTGAGGAGTTTCAGAAGATGGATCTCAGGATAGGAAAGATCGTAAGCTCAGAAAGGGTTCCCGGAACAACGCGCCTCATAAGGCTTGAAGTTGATTTAGGCGCGGAAAAGAGGCAGTTAATTGCCGGTATTGGAGAAGAGTACAAACCAGAAGGTCTGCTCGGTCTGGAAATAGTGGTTCTAGTAAACCTGAAGCCCAAGAAGATAAGGGGCCTTATCTCAGAAGGTATGCTTTTGGCGGCTGTTCTGGAAGGAAATAAGCCTGTTCTCATAGTTCCAGATAAAGAAGTTCCTCCAGGAACTCCTGTTAGATAAGGCTGGTGATATCATGATTCCTGGGGAATCAAAGGACTTGGTGGAGTATGCTGTAAGACGAGCCCTAGGGATGCATGCTGATTATGCAGAAGCTAGATTTCAGGCGAACTCCCTAACTCAGCTCTTTATGATTAACGGGAACATAGAAGCACTCACAAGCACTTTTAGAGCGGGAATTGGGGTGAGAGTCATTGTAAATGGTTCGATGGGTTTTGCCTCTACGAACGATCCAACTCAGGTGGATAAAGCTGTTGAGTGCGCAGTTAAAGGGGCTAAGGCTTGCACGAAGATCTCGAAGAAGATCAAACTTTCTGAGGAGACATTTTGTGAGGCCTCATACGCCTCTAAGGTTCTGGAAAGGCCGGAGGATATTTCAATCGATGAGAAGATAGAATTTCTCAAGAGCTTAGATGAGTTAGCCAAGGAAAGAGGTATAACTGGCAGAAATATTTCTCTGAGAAACTCTAGAGAACAAGTTTACTACGTTAACTCGGAGGGTTCCCGGGTTGAAGGGGATGTAACGCGCGTGAGCGTAGATGTAATGCTGACCCTCGTAATCGGTCCAGAGTCAGCTCAGGAATTTATTGGAAAAGGAGGAAGTGGGGGTTGGGAGCTGGTGAAAAAATGGAATATCCTGGAAGAAATCTCCAGG
>QMVU01000128.1 GCA_003661265.1 Thermoproteota archaeon
AGTCCTTTCTCCAAGCACTATATGGAGTTCGGAACAACGCTCCTTGTCGCGCCTATGAACAGCATCGGAAGGCTTCCGACTAAAAATCATTGGAGTGGGGTTTTCTCCAAGGCTGATAGGCTTAGTGGTGAGTACCTAGTTGAGCATTATAGGGTTGCGAAGAGGGCTTGCTTCTCCTGCGTGTTTCACTGCAAAAACGTTCTCAAATTGGGTAATGAGATAGGAGATCACCCAGAATATGAGACCCTTTGCTCCCTTGGATCCAATCTTTTGATAGATGACCCGGAGTTCGTAATAAGGGCGAACTGGCTCTGTGATAAGTACGGCATCGACACCATTTCCTTAGGAGCCACTATAGCCTGGGCAATGGAGTGCTACGAGAAGGGACTTCTGACAAAGGAGGATACTGGCATCGAGCTTGAGTGGGGGAACCCCGATGTGGTCGAGAGGCTCATTCACATGACAGTTTTCAGAGAGGGCTTTGGAGACCTGCTAGCTGAAGGGGTAAGGAGAGCATCTCAGAAGATAGGTAGGGGAACTGAGAGGTATGCCATGCACGTAAAAGGTCTTGAAATCCCAGCCCAAGACGGAAGAGCCAAGAGGTCCATGGGAATTGCTCACGCTACAGCTGCAAGGGGGGCAGATCATCTAACGCACTGTACCTTCCTAGACGAAGTCGGATTTGAGGAAGCTATAGCAGAGAGGTTTGGTAGTAAGTATCTGCCAGAAATGGCCGACAGGATGAGTGCTAAGTACAAAGGAATAATGGCTAAGGAGTGCGAGGACTTCACAGCCGCAGTTAACTGCATGATAATCTGCGTTTCTGCGGGCTTTCTTTTCCCACCCCTCTTCTGGTGGGGAGAGCTTGCCCAGATCTACTCATCAGTTACTGGAATTGATATGAAAGTGCATGAACTCAAGATAGCTGCTGAAAGGATCGTTAACCTCAGAAGAGCATATCTAATAAGGCATGGAATATCCAGAGCTGATGACAAACTTCCTGAGAGGTTTACTAAGGAACCAGCGCCAGAGGGGCCTTGTAAGGGCCAAATAGTAGAGATAGAGCAGATGCTGGACGAGTACTATGAGGCAAGGGGATGGGATAAGAGGACTGGGTGGATTCCAGAGAAGAAGCTCCTGGAACTTGGGTTGGAAGAGGCTGTATCACAACTGAGGGATTTAGGGAGGTTGCCGAGGTGAGTTAATGCTTTCCGTTGACCCAAAGAAATGCTGTTATTGTTATACCTGTGTGCTAGCCTGTTCTTTCTTCAATGTGGGAGAGTTCTCCCCAGCAAGGGCTAAGATAAGGGTTTTAGAATCCAAAGAAGGTCATGGAATTCCTCTGCTTTGCCTTCAGTGCCCCACTCACCCCTGTGTTGATGTCTGTCCGACCGGAGCTCTCAGACTTGAAGATGGGGTAGTGAAGGTGGAGGAGGAGATCTGCGTAGGATGCGGGAATTGCCAACAAGCCTGTCCCATAGGAGCTATCTGGATTTTCGAGGAAAAAGCTGTTAAGTGCGAATTGTGCTCGTTAAACCCTCCATGTGTCAGATACTGTCCTACGGGAGCCATAGAAATAACTAATTCTCTTGAAAAGGTGGAAGAGTCTATGAGGTTGATCAAGGCTCTGAGACGAACTTCCTAGGGACGAACTTTCCATATCCTGGCTTCACGAGGATAGATCCCTCCTCTGCCACTATCTCTCCACGTACTATTGTCATCGCAACCTTTCCACTCACCTTGTAGCCGTCAAATGGCGTGTAATCAGCTATGCACGCCATATCTTCTTTCCCTATCCTCCACTCAGCTTTTTGATCGATTACAGTGAGATCAGCATCTAATCCAAGAGCTATCGCACCTTTCCTTGGATAAATCCCCAGGATCTGAGCGGGCCTCAGGGAGGTAGCTTCTATAAACCTGCGCAGGGAAATCCTCCCCTTTCTGACTCCCTCGCTCCAGAGCAGTGGTATCATCGTCTCTAATCCAGGGATTCCGGGTGGGACGCTCCAAATGCTCTCGGCTTCCTCCTTCTCCCTTCTGCTGAAGGCACAGTGATCAGATGCCACTGCATCTATTAGCCCAGAAGAAAGGGCTTCCCAAAGGGCTAGAAGATCGTTCTTTTCTCTAACAGGAGGCGTTGCTATTATTAAAGGACCTAGCTTCTGATAGTCCTCGGAGCTTAACAAGAGGTGATGGGGCGTAGTCTCCGCTGTGACACTAGAAATCCTCTTTGCAGTCCTCAACGCCTCAACTCCCTTCTCGCTAGAGAGATGGCATATGTGGGTCCGGCAATTAGCCTCAGAGGAGAGTATTGCAGCGTCAAGCACTGCCTTGGCTTCAGCTATATCGGGCCGTGACTCTGTAAAAGCTTTAGGATCATGCCTTCCTCTCTTTCTCATTAACTCAACGCTTTTCTGAATGATCTCTCTGTCCTCTGCATGCAGCGCAATGAACGCCCTTTCCCTGGAGGCTATCCTCATAGCCTCCAGGAGGACCGTGCTGTCTGGTATAGGGTCTGGTTCGCACATCATGATCTCCCCTAAGCCTACGGCGCCCATCCTCAGGATCTCTGGGATCTCTTCTAGGTCCTCTTCTTTGTAGATCTCACCACAGTATAGGGAAAAATCGACTACAGCTTCTTTTTCTGCCCTTTCAAGCTTTTTCTTGAAGATCTCGACTTTTACAGTCTGCCACTCCCCCACAGAGGACATATCAGCTATCGTAGTAACTCCTCCAACAGCAGCTGCTTTTGTTCCCGTCCAAAAGGTCTCCCTTATCCAGCCAGGAGAAAAGATATGGACATGAACATCTATGGCTCCGGGAACTACGACTTTTCCCCCAAGGTCTATTGTCTTATCTGCCCTCGGCATCGATGGCTCAAGACCCATACAGGCTATCTTTCCCCGATCTACACCTAAACAGACCTCAAAAATCCCCTCTGTAAGTGCTACCTTGCAGTTCTTGAGGAGAAGATCTATCAACGCACCTCTAATGCTAAGGCCCGAGAAATCTTTTAAGAATGCTAGGGGAGCATAGAAGGAAGAGGTGGCAGGCAGCCAGACAACGTTAAACTCGGCCTATGAGGGAGCAAAATGGTTGGTTTTGAGGGAAGGATCGTAGTTGTCGATCTGGAGAAGGGTTCTATAAAAAGGGTTCTCGCGAACAAACTTCACTTAAATCTCTTCCTCGGAGGGAGAGGATATGCCTCCTTCCTCCTGTATCATATGGTTAGGAAGGGAATAGATGCCTTTTCCCCAGATAATCCCCTTATCTTCGGAATTGGACCATTTACAGGCGCTATCTGGCCATCTTCAAGTAGATTTGTCGTCGCTGCCAAATCACCAGCAACAGGAGGGCTCGGGTATGCAAATGCCGGAGGCTTCTTTGGGCCCTACATGAGGTTTGCTGGCGCTGATTTCTTGGTGCTTAAAGGAAAGGCCAGTTCTCCAGTGTTCATTTCGATATGTGATGGAAAAGTTGAGATCAGATCAGCAGTCGATCTGTGGGGTAACACAGTTTACGAGACGGAGAAAATCCTGAGGGAGGAGGTTGGGAGTAAGAGAGCAAGTGTAGCTTGTATAGGGCCTGCTGGAGAGAGGATGGTGAGATTCGCTTCCATAATCTGCGATGAGGGCAGAGCAGCAGCTAGAACAGGTATGGGAGCTGTTATGGGGTCAAAGCTGGTTAAGGGGATCGTTGTCGTTGGAGAAGGTAAGGTGGAGCCAAAAGAGCCAGAAAAATTTGAAAGAGCTTCTAGAGAGGCATTTTCTAGGGTCGCAGATAATCCAATCCTTAGGGGATATGGAGAATATGGGACATCCATTATAATTTCTCCCAAAAATGATGTGGGAGATCTCCCCACAAGAAATCACTACGATGGAACTTTTGGGGGAGCCCACAACATCTCAGCGGAGAGAATCCACCAACTCTTGGGTATAGTGCCATCTTCGTGTTTCTCCTGCCCAGTTAGATGTGGGAGGAAGGTTAAGTTAGAGATAAATGGAGAGAAGGAGTTTGAGGGCATGGAATACGAGACTATAGCTTCCCTAGGATCAAACTGCGGGAACTCAGATGCGAAGTCTATAGCTGAGATGAACTACATGTGCAACGACTTAGGTCTCGATACCATATCTACGGGCGTAGTCATAGCCTGGGCAATGGAGTGCTACGAGAAGGGTCTTCTGACAAAGGAGGATACTGGCAGCGAGCTTGAGTGGGGGGATGCTGAGGCGATGAAGGAAGTGATAAGGCGGATAGCTTTCAGAGAGGGCTTTGGAGACCTGCTAGCTGAAGGGGTAAGGAGGGCATCTCAGAAGATAGGTAGGGGAACTGAAAGGTACGCCATGCACGTAAAAGGTCTTGAAATCCCTATGCAACAGCCAAGAACTGTGAAAATGTTTGCATTAGGTCATGCAACATCGAACAGAGGTGCTGACCATCTATACGCTCTACCTACTATCTGC
>QMVU01000129.1 GCA_003661265.1 Thermoproteota archaeon
ATTCTAAATCCAGAAAATATGCTCTCGGTTTTAAGGTTCTCGAACTTGCGGGTAGGATAAGCTACAGGCGAGACTTGAGGGATCTTGCCCTTCCCATTATGCAAGACTTGTCAAAACTTTGTGAAGAAGACATTGCATTAAATATCCTCGTCGAAGGAAGGAGGATATGTATCGCACTTGTAGAGAGTCGTTATTTTGTTCGTCAATTTGTTCCACTTGGTAAAGCCCTTCCTCTCCACTGTAGCGCAGCAGGCAAGGTTTTAATGGCTTATTTGTCCCCTGAGGAGATCAATGCGATTATCGAAAGATATGGTCTTCCGAAGTTTACAGCCAATACCATAACTGACAAAAACAAACTACTCACAGAATTGCAAAAAATAAAACAGCAAGGATATGGCGAAAGTCGCGAGGAATATGGAATAGACGCAGCATCTATAGCTTTTCCCATTTTTAATGGAAATAGAGAAGTAGTAGCTTCGCTTTCAATCCAAAGTACAGTGAATCGTCTAACGGACAAGACTAAAGAAAGATTTATCAAAGAGGGACTTCGTGCTTCAAGTAAAATCAGCTCATTATTAATAGAAATGTTAACTTAAAAAAGCTATGAGCAATTCAATTCAAGAAGAAAGGAGGTATGATTATGAAGGAGATGAAAGGGTTGGTGCTTATTTTGATTTTTATTTTCACGCTCACCATGTTTAGTACAGCCTTAGGGGCGGAGAAAGTGACGTGGAAATTAGCGGGCGTCCATGCAGTAACTACACCGGAGACGAAGGGTCTCAACTATTTCGCTGATCTGGTGAAAAAGAAGAGCGGAGGTAATTTTGTAATCTATGTTTATCCAGCAGGCCAGTTGGGCAAAGATGCTGTAACTCTAGTTGAGAACCTGATGATGGGTTCTATTGAACTTTTTGGAAACGTAATGGACTGGAATCAACACTTGGTGAAAGATTTTGCTATCTTAGCGATGCCCTTTCTCTTTAAGAATTTGGAAGCTGTGAAGGACTTCCAAAGGGGATCCATCTATCAAGAGATGAAAGAGCGGATGATCAAAGAACGTGGCGTTCGAATCATTGCGGATAACTGGTACCGTTTGCCTAAGGTCCTACTTGCAAAGAAGCCCATACGAAGCCTCAATGATCTTAAAGATGTTAAGTTAAGGATGCCCAGTTTGAAGACCTATTTTGAAACATGGAAAGCCCTTGGAGCCAAACCCACTGTTATTCCTTGGGCTGAGGCTTTTCTTGCTTTAAAGAAAGGAGTAGTGGATGGTATGGATGCTCCCCTCGGATCGATATATGGGATGAAGTTTTATCAGGCCGCTCCCTACATTATGATGACTTACCACCTTGTGGCTCCTTTCAACATCCTTGTAAATGAAAACAAGTATCAACAACTTCCGCAAGGTTATAAAAGAATACTCATTGAGGCTGGGAAGGAAGCAGGGGACTACTATTCCCAATTGGTCAAAGACATGTTTAAGAAGGATAAAGAGAAGATGTTGAAGGCAGGGGTCAAATTCATTGAAATTGACACTGGTCCCTTCATCCGAGAAGCTGCAAAAGTAGCCGAACGGTTTGAAGCCGAAGGCATGTGGCGAAAGGGTCTCTTCAAGAAGATAGTCGAATCGCAATAACCAAAAACGTTCAGCCCCGGGAGCAATCCTATTTCCCGGGGCTGACTTTAATAAATATCAAAATGAAGCAAATCTTCTTTAAGAAAATAGAGCAAGTTGATACTCTTATCGGAAAAGTTGAGATGGCTTTTTCGTGTTCACTTTTGGTTCTTATGGTACTTGTTGTGGGAGTAGGAGTGTTTCTACGCTATATATTGAGGAGTCCTCTGGTTGCCGGCATGAATATGGCGACCTTAATGTTAGTTTGGCTAACTTTCTTCGGTGCTAGTAGCATTTATAAGCACAAGGGACATATTGCCATTGAATTTGTAGTTAAATATTTTCCTAATCAAGTTAAACAAATAACAAGCTTTTTAGTATATCTTACCATTGCCGTAACTTTAATCGTCAGTATAACACAAGCAGTTAGTCTTCTTAAGATTCAAAGAAATCAGCAAATCGTAGCCCTAGGGATTCCCAGGAGTTTTTTGTCTTTACCTTTGATCATTACAGGGATTTGCATGTTCATCACCACAGTCCGCCATCTTGTAGCTGAAGTGAGCCAACTTAGCAATAGAGAGCGAGTTTGAAAGTTGGCTTTGCTTGCTCTTTTAGGTTTGTTTTTTGGCCTTTTAGCCCTTTCATGCCCTATATCCTTTGCACTTCTTATTTCTTCGATGGTGACATTATGGGCAAAAGAACTTCCTTTAACCATGGTCCCCCAAAATCTCATCACAGGCGCTGAGAGTTTTACCCTTTTAGCCGTTCCCTTTTATATCCTCGCCGGGGAAATCATGAATATCTCTGGAATTACTCAACGAATTTTCGACTTCGCTATGGCCCTAGTAGGACATGTCCGAGGAGGCTTAGGCCATGTAAATGTGTTGGCAAGTATGATCTTTGCTGGGATATCGGGTTCTGCCAGCGCTGATGCAGCGGGCTTGGGGAGAATTGAAATTGAGGCTATGCGAAAAGAAGGATACGATATTTCCTTTGCATCAGCAATTACAGCTGTGTCATCTACAATTGGTCCAATAATTCCTCCTAGTATCCATCTTGTAATTTATGGTGCTATTGCTGAAGTGTCAGTGGCAGACCTTTTCATGGCAGGAATCATTCCCGGAATCCTTTTAGGACTGGCTATGATGGTTACCATTTACATTATGGTCATAACTGGCATACAACGATGTCCTGTAAGACGGAGACAATCATTAGGCCAAATCTGCCGATCATTTATTAAAGCATTGCCTTCTCTTCTTGCTCCAATAATTATTCTCGGAGGGATCCTTATAGGAGTAGTTACGCCAACAGAGGCAGGAGTGATCGCAGTTTTTTACACTGCCTTTCTCGGATTAATGTATAAAAGCCTAACTAAGAAAAAGGTAGTCGAAGCCCTAAAAAACACAGTACATTCCACGTCTGTAGTCATGTTTCTTTTAGCAACTGCGAAGTTATTTGCATGGCTTATTACTTTAGAACGCATACCTGAAGTCTTGTCTGAAGCTATGTTTCAGCTCACCGATAATAAGAGTGTAATATTGGCCTTCATTTGTGTGGGTCTGCTCTTAATAGGAACGGTCGAAAGTGCCTCTGCTAACCTTATCATTGTGACTCCAATTTTAGTGTCTATTGCTTTAAGACTAAACATTGATCTTGTCCATCTAGGGCTAGTAACCGTATTTGCTCTAATGATTGGACTTATTACCCCTCCTATAGGCACTTCACTCTACATAGTAGCAGATATAGCTTCTATCCCTTTTGAAAAGCTAGTCAAAGCAACATTGGTCTACTTAATCCCTATGATTGCAGTTCTTTTCTTGATTGCCTTTGTCCCAGAAATTGTGCTCTTTCTTCCCAAATTGCTCGGCTATTGAGGATGATGAGGCAGGTTATGATAGGAAATCGGTTAGGAGGTAACCGGGAAAATGAGAAAATATTATGATGTAGTAATCTGTGGAGGTGGTACTGCGGGTATGATGGCAGCTGTTGCTTCTGCACGTGCAGGAGCACGTACCTTAGTCATTGAACGAGATGGGTATCTTGGTGGTACGGCAACTTTTGGAATCCCTTTTTTGGGTTTCTTTTCTGGCGATGGTAATAAAGTTGTAGGAGGATTAGCTCAAGAAATCGTAGATCGACTGGTCGCTATCGGCGGATCGGTGGGTCACATCCGTGGAGGAACATGGAGGACGAAGGAAGGCGAATATGAATATGAATTCGCACTGACCCCTTTTGATCCAGAAGCTCTAAAGTTCGTCTCTCAAGAAATGGCTCTAGAAGCTGGAGTTGACTTGATGTTTCAGTCTACATTGATAGGGGTTAGAGTTGATAAAAACAAGATAGTTTCTGCTTGTGTAATGACAGTTGAAGGCAAACAAGAAATAGAAGCTAAGGTTTTTGTCGATGCTACGGGAGATGCGATCCTAACGTGGATGGCTGGTTTTCCAACAGAACTGAGAGGACGCGGAAGAATGCAAAATGTAACAAATATTATCCGTTTGGGCAACGTACAATTGGAAAAGATGGTGGAAAGTCTCATTAAAGGTGGTCCGATAAAGGGACTTGGAGAGTGGCACATTCGCCTTGTCTGGGGGAAGCTCTTAGGGGGCGAAGAGGGATTTGTCCATGTAGCTGGTCATGCGGAGTTATGGAGCGGTAGCCCTCCTCTAACTTTTACAGCCGTCAGATGGAGAAAAGAGGAGACATCTTTAAATATTACTCGGACAATTGATATAGATCCAACTAACGCTGCAGACATCAGCAGAGCTGAGATCAGCGAGAGGAGAAATATAGAGGCTGTGGTCCGGGCTATGAGGGAACGG
>QMVU01000130.1 GCA_003661265.1 Thermoproteota archaeon
GTATCAAGACACCCTTCTTTCCTTGAGTGGCCCGGTTGAGGACCTCGGAGGTTATTCTCTCCGAGGTTATCACCTTCACTCCCTCTACAGCTGGTCTTTTCTCGGTCCGATCTACTAGAAGGGTGCACTCGTACACGCTGCTGAGGAAATTGAGGAGACCATGATAATTGTTGACGGCTGAGATGGGATCCTTCTGCAGGGTATTGGCGTAATCCGGCCAGGTTGGCTCCCATTCGCTGTGAACTTCATCTATTATAACTACAAAATCCCCTCTCCCCTCAAATGGAATCATAAATATGAGGGAAAGAATGAAGAAAGACGCCAAAAGGGGGAAAACCATTTTCTTACGACAAGTCCTCTTATATGAAGCAAGAACGGCTTCTGGAGTTGTTGAAGCTATGAGAAGCGCAGGTACAAGGGAGAAGCCCAGAGCTAGTGGCTCGTTTGGAAGAAATGTGGAGACTTTCCCAGTTCTCAGAACCTGAATGAATATTAGGGAGGGCATGATGACACAAAGAAAGGTTGTAAAGGCCATACCTAGGAGTTTTTCTCTTATTGACGCTTTCAGAAGCAGTAGAAGAATTACCTGGGCTAATAGGATGGAGAAGAAGAAGGGAACCCATGCCTTTACCCCATCCAGCAGGACTGGCCTCCGGATTCTGCTGAAATAGCAGTGGAAATAGCCTGCAGGGTCAACTCCTACCTTCACTCCAGACAGAGAGGCTAGGGTAGAGATTAAGGGTCTGTAAAGGCGAGTTAACGAGCTACTTTTGAAGAGCCTAAGCGATAAGATACCGGCTACTGGAGGAATGAACGCCTCGACCTTCGCGGGAAGGCATATTGTTGCGATCGTGAGCATGGCAACTAATGGAAGCTTCCTAGGATCGTAAGGGGAATAAAAGAAAATGAGAAAAAGGGATATGCCAAGAAAGGATTTAGTTTTGAATATACTGGAGAAATCTCCCCTTCTAAATGATACAAGGAGAAGAAACCCTAAGGACACCAAGAGGAAGGGCAAAGCCACGTCTAAGAAATCGAACAAACATATGTAGGCTGATAAGACGGCTAAGCTTGTTGCTAGGGACTCTATTTTCCCTTCGAATTCCATTTAATCACCCTTTTGCTCCTCTCCTCCCAGCAAGATTGAGAAAATATTTTCAATGAACTGTTTAAGCTCTGGATCCGGGAAGGAGAAGACAGGTTCGTATTTGACGAAGTCTCTCAGTACGGTGTGATCTCCTATCACAAGCACCTTCCCTGAACCGTAATCCTTCTCAGAAATAACTGCCTTCCCCCTCCAGGTGGCCAAGGGATTTCCTCCAATGACCTCCAAAGCCGAATAAACCGTTATGTTCCCGTTCACGCCCTTCATCAGTTCTTCTCCAGTAGGCGAGATCTCCTGTCTTGCCTCAAACCAGTACGCCATCGTGTAGTTCCAACTCGTGTTCCCGAAGTAACTCACCTCGCCAATGGGCTCGCCCAGCCTCATATCGAAGCAGGATAGGAGGGAGTTAGCTGCCTCATTTCCCTGAGCCAAAGGCGTCTCAGCATGTCTTCCATCAAACACTATTAGAATACCACCAGATTTAACGTAGCTCTCAATTCTCTCCAACTCTTCCTTGGAGAAAGGCTTGGTTGGACCCATTGTGATGAAGGCTCTGTACCTATGGATGTCTTCTGGTACCTCCTTCACTAGTATCGGGTTGAAACCATAATGCTGGGCAAATATCACGAGAAACACTGCCTTATAGATATGAGGAGGCCCAAACCCATCGGCGTTCCCATGACCAACATCTAAGGCTATTAAGTTCTCTTCAGGAATCCAATCCGGTGAGGAAAGGGCATAAGCTTGTAGGAGGAGTAAGCCCAGCAACAACCCACATGAGATCGGTTTTATGGATGAGGATCTTGCCCTCAACATTCCAAAAATTAGGAGGAAAGCCAGCACAGCCCTGGACAATGTGCTCTTGAGTGGATCCTTTCTCTTCTTAAGCAGATCAACGATCTTACACATCGTCTCATAATTGTGGATCAGGTTGGCCCCTGAAAATACGTCGGAGTTGGCTGAGACCAAGACCTTTCCGTCGCCGTACCAAGTCATGGCATATACGGGCATATATCCAAAAGAATCCTCCTTACCAGGAAGCAGGTCTCCCATATACACGTGTTCAGTTGCCTCCCAATCCCCCTGATCAGCCCAAGTCGTATACCTTAGGCTGTATAAGATGCAGGAATCCCACTTCTTCACACTTAAAGTAGCACCCGCCGTTTCCTCGAAGACATCAGTGCCCAGGAGGCTCGTGAAGTGAGGTTCCCAGAGCATGCTATAATCGAAGTTCAGGAGAATGCCGAACTCCTCTAGCAACGGGTTCAGGTTCTCATAGCAGCTGAATATGTTAGTGTGGTCTCCCAATATGAATAAGCTCCCTCCTTTCCTAACAAACTCAACTATGGCAGAGATCTCCTGTTGATTATACGGTTTCTCCGGGGTTTCGATCACCAGAAGACTTACGTTCTCCAAGAGCTTTGGGCTAATGGGCTCCCTTATAATGAGGGTATCATGGCCTAAAGACCTTAGGTACCTCATTGTAGCATGTACCATGCTATCGTTCTCGAAGAAAGCCACTCCAACGCTGTGATGGTAGGCATCATAGGCTATAGAGCCCTCCTTCGCCGAGGTAAGGAGGTCAACTGGTGAGAAGCTTATGGTGAGCAATAGAGAGGATACAAGCAATATGAGGGCAAGAAGAGGCTTACTTGGCCATTGAAAGCTCCTAATCTTAAGGGTTAGGATCGCTAGGACTATGGATAGGGCAATGGTTAGGCGTAAGGGGATTGCCAGGCCAGTACCCTCGACAAAGGCCCCTGGGAATAGGATTAAGAGGTTACGGAAGAGGTCATCTGACCTAAAGAGAATAGCTATGATGGCTAAGAAAACGAAGGAATATGCCAGAGGGGATTTGCTGAAGAAAGGGAGGAGAAATGCAAGAACCGAGATAGGTGCGAACTTCTTTGTAGTAGAAAGCACGATTGTTAGGAGCGCTATACCAAGGAGCACGTTAACGAACACAAGAGGGGTTATTAATCTCAATTCCTGATGCAGGAACCCAGAGGCTAGAGTGACCAGGAAGAGAGATGATAGAGATTGCGCGATTAGCTTAGCTCTTGCGACTGTGCCCTCAGCCTCATTTTTCAACTAGATCTTCTCCCCAATCTTGCGGAGAACTCCACTCAATAATGAGATGGATCCTTTCACCCTAGATCTATATCCCAGGAGGATTCCAGCAACTATTATGGATAGAAAGACCCCTATCAGGGTTAGAAGGTGATCCCTCACCCACAAGGCAGCGCTGTAGTATCTGTAGCTAACCCGGAAGTATATCTGGGTATCCTCCCCCGTGTTCTCAACTTCCCATATCAAAGCCGTCCTTTGACCGATCCTTGCTATCTGGAATAAGTCCGTCTGGTTCCCTCTAGTCAGTGTGGAAATCCCTGCCTTAGATCCTTCTGGAAGTACTACCACAATTTTGGCAGCCTGAGGATCTCCAACGTCAACGCTCGTAAATAAAACGTGCTTCTCTCCTCTCCTAGTTATGAGGCCTTCCCACCTGAAAGATAAGTTGAAGCTGTAGGGCTTATCTAGCTCAAAGCCAGAGAGCATTAAGGTCATAGTCACCTGTTCGCCTGTTTTCTCTACCTCCATATCAAGTTCTTGTCCTAAAGAATCGAAAGCCCTGACTTCGTCTATCTCTCCGCCCCTAAAGGAGAAGGAGTACAGGAATACGTTGCTCTTAGGAATTAAGGTGGTTTCCCACGTACACAACACGCTGCCATCTGGATTTATCTCATAAATGTACATGTGTCCAACAGGTTCAAAGGCTGGCTGTGCGCTAACAGGAAGGATTAAAGACCCTATCAAGGCAAATAACGAGAGGAAAACGAGGATCTTTCTCATGTAATCGACCCTTCACATAGCTGTGGAAACGTATTCTAATGAAGAGAGCATCTCCATTAAAAATATGTCTGTAGTGCGGGGTTGTTCATTCAAAATCTGAGTGGAAATCCGTCAGGCGAGCTCACGTCCTTAAACGATTTCCTCGTTCAAATAGTTTCTTATAGCAAGAGGAAGAGTGCTGGAAAGCAATTCTTATGCGATTCCACGGTTTACAAGAGATTATTTTGGAGTAGCAGTACCCTTCATGAAATGAGACTAAGGTTTCTAGGAGGAGCTAAGGAGGTGGGCAGGTCCTGCTTGCTCCTCTCAACAGATAATACCTCCATCCTCTTAGATTGTGGCATAAAAAGCGCGAAGCCAACGGAATATCCTGCCTTCGAGGATCTGCCTCCAGTAGACGCTGTAATATGGTCCCATGCCCACATAGACCACATAGGAGCAACCCCTCTCCTCTTCTCAA
>QMVU01000131.1 GCA_003661265.1 Thermoproteota archaeon
AGGATTGTCCTGGATCAGGCAGAAGTTTTTGAGGTGGACATCATAGCTCAGGATGAAGAAGGAGAGAAGTACTGCGTCGAAGTAAAGTCGGGAAGGGTTGGCGTCTCAGACATAAGGCAGGTGTACGCGAACAGCAAGATACTGGACATGAAGCCCATGCTGGTCTGCAAGGGATTTGCTGATGAGGCTGCAGAGGCCGTTGCGAGGGAGCTGGATGTAAGGGTAATAAGCCTCAGCGACTACTACGTTCTTTTAGAGCCAGAAGAACTTGAGATAGTTGTTAGAACAGCCTTACAGGATGTTTTCGAAGAATACGGACTTTTTCCAATCCCTCAGTTTGAAGAAATTGGGGAAAGGGACTGGAGGATAATAGAGGCTATAGCTAAGGCTGAAAGCTTCGATGAAGCCGCCAAGTACCTCAATCTTGAAGCTGATGAGCTGGGAAAGATGGTCGGGGATCTTAGGAGGAGGGGAGTTTTCCCTCGCAGGGGACAGAGCTTTGATGATCTGAAGAGATTTTCCCTGCAGCTAATTCAAAGGTACTCAATTGTGCGGAAGCTTGAAGAAATAGAGAATCGCCTGAAGAGAATAGAGGAGCGCTTAAGAGAGATAGAAGAGCCCTAAATGTGCACTATGGTTAGGATAGCGCGCGACAGTACGACTTCAAGGGAAGGTTGATTTGTTTTGACGGATCTAATTTTCTCGACTTAACCGAAAGTTGCGGTCTTAGGAGCTTTAAGCTCATAGAGTGGGGAGGAGGGTATTGGCTAATACATGGTATTTAGCGCGCTCTACACAGGATTCATAAACGAAAAGGAGGTTCGGTACAGATTCCTATGTGAGCTCCGATCAATGGATTGAGGTGAAGAATGTAGGTTTTGGTTAATGTTTGGGGTTGCGCGCGGAGGAACCCTGCCTGGAACGGCGAGTACTGGCTGATGGGAGGGCTGAAGGGAAAGATTTTGTAGTACAACGGCTCATCCCCGGTTGACATATCAGAGGATTTTCCCTTGCTCCTCCAACTACAAACTTATTGATTCTAAAATTTATCAGAGAAGATGAATAACTACCCTTGCTTCAGGAATTTCTCTATAGGTTCAGAATGTCCTCAAGCTTTATCTTTCTGACGCTTCTCACCAACATGTCAGCCTCTGAGTAATTTGAAATAGGTAGATTGGGGTTTACTATGGCTATGCACTTCATCCCAGCAGATTTTGCCGAGGAAATTCCATGTACACTGTCTTCGATGACAACGCACTCCTCCGGCCTTATTTTCAACATTTTAGAGGCCAGAAGATAGGGTTCTGGATGTGGCTTGAGGTGTTTAACGTCCTCTTGAGTGACTATTGCGTCAAATACACCCTTTAGCCCTGTTTCCCTTATGACCATCTCAACTACGTTCTTTCTCGAAGAGGAAACTAGTGCCAGCTTTATTCCATAGGAAAAAAGCCCTTCTATAAGCTCCCTAACTCCAGGAAGAAGCTTTATCCTCCCTCTTACCATGCAGAGGAACTTCCTCCTGCTCTTCTCAGCTAGCTCATATGGATCCGCTTTTACCTTCCTTTCCTCGAATATTCTCTTCAGCTTTTCAGTGTAGATAAGTCCTGCATATTTCTCAACTTCTTTCTCAGTTAATTTTAGTCCAATTTCCTCTGAAAGCGTATCGATTAAGGCCTTAATGTAAAAGGTCTCCGTGTTCACCATTACGCCATCCATGTCGAATAAAACCGCTCTTATCGTGGGCATCACGCTCAGCTGAAGAGGGTGCTTAACGCGTTAATAAAAAATCGTGTGAAAAACTTATCTTGAACACACGTCAGCGAGTGCCCTAAGGAAAGGTAAATGCGCCAGTTGGTGTCCTTTTTACTCGTAGGAAGCAAGGAGTTCAAGTACGAGGCCTGTTGGTCGAGGGAAGAGTGTGACATCGGAGACTGTGCGAAAGGTAAGGACTAAGAATCTGCACCTATTATCCCGAATTTACCAAAAAACTTTATGACATGTACAGTTGCATGAATCAGTTCTTCGATGAAATGAAGGGGGATCTCCCGCACGGAATTGAACCATGGGATCAGGTCGTTCCCTAGCTAAGAACCCTGCCCCTGGCGGTAAAGAATTCGACATCAGCTTCGAGGTCTTGGGCTCGTAGAAATCCAGAGGAGCAGGAGAAGTGTTACAGTTGAGGCTAGGACTGCTAGAAGAACCTTGATCCTCTCCATAGTCTCAGATACTTTTACTATGATGCCGAAGTAAGCGAGAGCCAAAAGGGCCAGCAACAGGACCAGGGAAGCTAGTTGCTCGTTTTCCTCAGATCGCTGCAACCCAGTTAAATGGGAGGTTCAGACCAATAAAATCTGACCCAGCTCTAGTCAAAGCTTCCACCGGCGAAAATTGTGCAGAACCTCCTTATAGCGCGCTCATGGTGCTCGTAGGCACCACTCCAGGGGTAACTCCGATAGGAGTAGGCGTAGGAGCAGGACCCTAAGCTAGGAAACCACCAACTCCCTCTCCTGTTTTTTGTTTTGTTTGGGTCTGTGGATTCTTAATTGACCTTCTCCCTTCTTCTCAGGGAGATTAGTTTAGCTAGTTAGATTAGGGTATTTGCTAACAAGCCATCGAAAAAATCTAGTCTAGAATATCTGACTCTGTTTGTGCAGCAAGATCTCAAAAACCATTCTTAGAGAACTTCTTCTAGTGACGAGGACCGAAATAAAAAGGAGAAAGAGCTCCGACCTAAGATAAATTGTAACAAAGGCCGATGCGCCAATGAACTAGCTATTGTTTCTTAAGAATCCTTTTAACCTCTTCCTCGAAAACCCTGTGAAATTCTTTTAGGGTTTCCTCGTCCACTTTCCTATCAAGAGGCTTCTCTTTAGCCCTCTTAAGGAGGTCTTCTGCGATTTCCCTTGCCCTAACGGAGCATCCTTAGCTCTTTCTCTCCCACAGGTTCCTTAATCTTCTATCGCTGAGTTTTTGGGAGGTAGTACTCGGTCATGACGTGCTTCAATGTGTGCTTCTGGGTCAGGTAGTGACCTCCCGGACCAACCTTCTCTATTACATCGAGGGCAAGCGTCTCATCATTTACCTCTATCCCTCGGATAGCTCTGTTGCACATGCCTGGTATCTCGTTGTCTATAACTAGTTGCTCGTAGCTATACGTGAGGGCAGATTCCAGAAAACCTGCCGCATCGTGTATGAGGTTAGCTCCAGATAGACCTACTAGAAGGCTTATCATTGCCTTCTCGTAACCAGCTTGAATGTCTGGAACCTTGGAATCAGTCATTTCTCCAGTTGCATAGATGGGTAGCCTGTAAAAATGGGCCATTTGTGTCGCTGCAACGTTAAGCAGAGCCGCGCGCGTTCAGAGCCTTCTCGCTGTTAACCTTCAGTCCAGCCTTTTTCAATATGTAAAGGGAGGCTAGATGGACCCTATACACCTCATCCTTGGATAAGAGGGAAAAGCTCCCTCCAATTAACCCTCCCATATGTATCCATCTCGCTTCTATTGGAGAGCTTTTATTTTCAATTAAAGAGTCTGCCGAGTTGACACATCCAGGAGGTTAGGTATAGCTTTATGCTAGAGGGTTTAGAACGAAGAAATGAAGATAAGGAAATAGACCCTCGATGGTGTGAAAAATTCGGGGGCTTAGGACGACCGTTCCATCATAGGTGTTTCCATATCCCAGCCAGTTCCCTTATGAGATCCTCTCATCGCCAATTTTCCTGAGACGTGCCTTTTCTAGCTCTTTGAGGTACCAGTTTGTGTCTTCCTCCACCCACTTCTTGACATCATACCTTATGGGCTTTCCAGAGCTATCTAGAACTATGACCTCCTCTATCTCCGAGTTTATTATCTTTCTCCTACACCTGAGGCACGGAACAACTGTCACATAGTTCCCGTTGGCATCGTATCCAGCTATGTAGAGTTTCGCTCCTTTCCTGTCCTCCCTGTTTGAGTTTATGATGGCGTTCTCCTCCGCATGGACTGCTGGACAGAGGTCATAAGCCCTGTCATGAGGTAAGTTGAGGAGATCCTTTATGCAACCCACCTCCAGGCAGTTTACAACTCCTTTCGCCGTTCCATTGTAGCCAGTACCGACTATAGTGTTTCCCTTCACGATTACGGCTCCTATCTTCCTTCTGAGACAGGTTGAACGAGCAGCAACAGCGAGGGCTATATTGAGGAAGTACATGGTCTTATCTGGTCTTTCCATGAACATCCACCTTAAGTAGCGACTATCAATAAAAAGCTGATATACGAACTTTTCAACTGCCGGAAGATACAGGAAGATGTCCTAAACCTAAAGGGCTGTGGTAAGGTTGGTAATGCGCTGTCTTCTCCAATTAAAGTTTGATTTGGACCTCACGAGGACGATAGGACTTCTTCCAGCC
>QMVU01000132.1 GCA_003661265.1 Thermoproteota archaeon
CCTCGATCTCGAAGAGATGCTCGCAGCAGGGGTCTCCTTTTTGTCTTCTCCTTATCATCCTCATGTTAACCCTGGGGTTAACAGCTGAGGCTAAACCGTGAAAGAAGGGCCAGCCTAGAACCTCGCATAACCACGTCCACGGGAGGTTTAAGGATATAGCAGCTGTCATAAGGGGGCAGAAGCCTGAATTTCGCAGGAGAACCTTTCCCTCGCCAACATACAGCACCTCAGCGGTTGGTTCTTCTTTCAAGACTTCCCTTAAAAGCGAGGCCAGTGCTCCTCGTCATCTCCCTTAATTCCTTTTTGTTCGATCACTATTTTACCTAGGATTAGGCCTTGCTTAAAGGAGAACTCCTTTATCTCGTCCTTCGGGGTGTCCTTAAACCTCTCGTAAAACTCTCCCAATACCTGAGGGTTAACATACCAATCTTCGGGTAACGAAAGGCCCAAGCACCATCTTGCTAATACCTACTCGTGGTATTTAAGCATGATAGAAGTCAGTTTTGTACAAAATTTTTCCCTTATGAGGCCAGATCCGCCTCCTAGCCGAAGGTTTCCAGTGAACGTTGAGATAGCATCTATTGGCTGTGCCTCGTGGCTTACTTCTGTAGGATCCTATCTCTTTCTCTCTCTTTCTCTTTCATATCTCCTCTTGAGTTCTTGATACGTTTCTTCGCTAATTCTTCCCTCTAGAAGGGCTTCATCTAGTTTCCTCAATCTCTCGTCTACTTCCGATCTAGCCTTCCTAGTTAGGTACAAGGCGACACCAACTATAGCTAGGATCACTATACCTGCTCCTGCCAAAATTGGAGAAATCCCCTTTGGGGGGGTTGGCGTTTCTAAGGGAGGAGCTGGAGAGGTCGCTGGTGGAGCCTGTGGAGTAGGCTGTGGAGTAGTAGGCTGCGGCGTGGCTGGAGTTGGTGAGGGCTTTCCTGGAGCTGGGGCTCCAGATCTACCCATGTAGAGAGGACGTCCTCCATCTCCTTTCCAGCAGTGGTAAGCTATGTTCAGGAGCGTAACGAATTCCTCAGTTGCCTTTCTATGCCCAACGGGGTTGGGATGATTGTCCGGCTGGCCATCACTGAAGGAGGGATAGGCGAGGAAGTCGTTTGACACCCCTATTACGTGCTGGACTTGCCCATTCCAGTACCTGTGGTGGTTTCCTGACTCGGATCCAACGTCGCTTGTGTTTGGATCACCCCCGTTTGACGTTAGCACGTTATAGTAGTCGAAGACGAACACGTTGTTGTAGGGATAATCTTCAAGCCAGTGGTAAACGAGCCACGTGTTTATTGCCCTCAGGTTTGCGGCCAACTCAGGACTTATGTAGACATCGACAGAGGGGGGAGTTGTGATCAGGACGAACATCTTGTCCTGTCTAGTTGCGAAATAATCTAGAAGGTCCCTGTAAAGGCCCTTTATGTTGCTAACTGTGTAATACTCCGATCCGCTGCACTGGGGATCGTCGCACACTCCCTTTCCCCAAAGAGGGTTCGGTGCTCCCTTAGGGAGAGGAGGGTCGTCTGGGTTCCCGTATATGACCTGGCCGGAGCTGAAGCAAGATTTGAACATGATGATGACGTTCTCTCCTCCTGGATCTGGAATAGAGTTCTCCCCTGTCGTGTAGCTTGAGGTGTAAAGAGCTTGCAGGTAAGTGTCCCTGTGGGGACCCAAGAACCAGTTGTACCAGTGACCTATGTCTGTGTGGTATCCTATCGGATTTCCGTCATTGACGTCCAGATCCGGAGGACCCCAATCATAATTCGTCTCCGTGACGTAGTAGTTGTTCTCGTTCAGAGCTTCCCTAAGACCTCCAAGGTTAAGCCAATCCTCTCCGGTCGAGTGGTGGATGAAGACTAGCCTAACTGGAGTGGAGGGAGGATTTGGGTTGAGCGGCTGGTCGGGGGCTGATGGCAACGAAGATGTGAGATAAGATAGCGATAATAGGAGTGAAACAAGGATAGAGAGGACGAGAACCCAGCAAGATCTATATCCTCTCAAACAAGACACGTCCCAGAATTATTAACAGCGATTCCCGCCGCAGAACTAAAAAATTTTCGATTAAGGGGAGAATGTGAAAAATGTAGGAGGGAGACTAATCGACGGCTCCAATGGTTCTCGTTCACTCCTTCCATATATCCCTTGATGAGCACTCCTCTTTACGTAAAGTATCAATTAACCATCGTCATGTCATTAAACAAGTTTCAACTTAGGTTTTTAGAAATTCAGCCAGCTGGAGTTATCTCCAGCACCTCGCACTTGATCCATGTGCCATCCTTAAGTTCCACCATGTACAGGGTCGCAAAGAACTGATCTTTGCTATCCCCAAAGGGGCTTATCCAAATGTCTATCTTTGAGATGTTCTCAAGGTAGATGTTGCTTGCGTTTGGGGTGAATCTGTACTTATAGTGCAATAGGGAGGCTTTACCAGCTCTCCTAACCTCGCATCCCAAGTATTCAGTCGTCCCTGCCTCAGGTTCGGGATAAAGAAAGAAGTCGGCGTAGCCAAAACCCATGAAAGGGGCAAAAGCTGGTTCCAAATAGAGCCAAGCATCTTCAGGTGGAGGAAATGGGGTTTCCCCAGGTCTAGCAATTTGTACAAGATCTCCTTCCTCAGAAAACCATAGAAAGATGGTCGTTGAACCGTTAACGTCGGAGAACGTCAAGTTCAACATGAGGCACCTCAGCTCCCCTATCCAATCCTCCCCTAGAACGTTGTACGAGGACTCAATCCACTCCCCTTGGGATAGCTCGCACCTGTAGGTCATGCTGCTATAAGTGCTAAGTATCTGCGATATCGTTGCGCCCATCGAGATGTTCCTAGGCTCCTCAGGTGTTTCGGAAGTCGGCGGAGCAATGGTAGGCGTTGTGGATGGGAGCTTAGTGCTCGATCTTAAGGCAAAGAAGGCAACTCCTGCAAAGAACATCGTTGCTGAGAGCAACAGGAGAAACGATTTCTTACCTACCATTGAAGTCCCATTAAGAGACCTCCATAAAAAGGTTAGGGGGTTCCTCAATCCTCAACCACGGTTTTTCTTAGTTCTTCAACTATCTCAAGTTCTATTTCGTCCAGCAAGGATTCAGCCATCTCTTCTTCAAGGCTAACCCTCCAGAAGACATCTGGAACGGAAACTCCCTCGTAAAGGGGGCCGCATGGGACTGCCCTCAACCTGTCAGCTGAGTACACTGGAACCTTGTAGCCAAGCCAATCCCTCAATTTCTCCTCAACAAGACTCTTAGAGAGCTTGTAGATTGGCTCATCTTCTCTTCCGTAAGAAGAGAGAGTCTCTATTGCTAGCAATGCCTCCTTTCCATCAATTTCAAGTTCGTTTACCTTCCTCTTTACGTAGGAGAGGGAGACGAATTGCTCCGAAGGTAGGTGGGTTAAGTACACGGCCTCCACCCTTATCCCAAGGTCTGAAAGGGACTTAGCTACATATGGAGCCTGAAGAACGGACGGATATGTATTATGCTGCCTTAGTATCCCTCCTACCACAAAGAGCTCAGCTTTCTCGCTTTCAAGCATGCTTAGATTAGGCAAGATCTCTTTTACCGGTATAAAGGAACCGTTCCTAGTTTCTGCCCCGTCGCTCAGGAAGATGTAAGCGGAGCTCCCTTGCTCAAAGGCGACGGCTATGGGCGGCTCTGGAGGGCTGTGAGGGGCCTCCCCTAGGCATATGAACCTCAAGTCTTCCTCCTCAACAAGGAACTCGGAAAGCTGTTCCCTAATCTCCTCGCTCGTAGGATCAATCCAGAGTAGGCTCCTCCTCTCAGGGGCCATGTACCTTATCAGTTCTCCAGGATCTATCCCTGCCCTCTTGCTGTAAACTATGGATCCAGCAACAGCTAGCAGAAAGCACTTTCTCGAGGCAAGTATACGCTTAAGCTTCCAGCTCTTTGTAGAGTTTATCAGGCCAGGGAGGCATCTCGGGGAATGGTCCTCATGGGGATGGCTGTAAATTGCGTACCAAGAGATTAGTTCCTCCATGTCAAGCACGCTGGAGAAGTTTGAAGGGAGCACGGTATCGTGCATGACGATGGTAGGAGGCAAAAGCAGGACAAGGGCTGTAGTGGGTGGTGCCTCCCAACCAAACAGGTCGAGGCTCTTCCCAGAAGAGCCCGGAATTATCACCCTTGAGGTGCCGCTTGGGGATCGGATCCAGCACTTAAGGTAGTTGAATAGCTTAGAAAATTGAATTCTACTTATCCAAGAGAATAGAAAAGGGGACTTCTCGTATATCATGGAGCTTAGGGCTTTCCCTCTCCCTGCTGTAACAACCAGGTACCTTATCGCTTTGTCAAGCGGAAGGAGCTTATTGAGAAGGTCAATCGCCCCTTTCTCTTCCATAGCAAGGAGGATTTCGAGGAGAACTTAAAAA
>QMVU01000133.1 GCA_003661265.1 Thermoproteota archaeon
GGATTTAACCGAGGACTTACGGGGCCGGCTACGGACGCTTTAGGCCCAGTATGCGTGGGAACCCCTCGGGGAGCTGGTTTTACCGCGGCGGCTGGCACCAGCCTTACCCTCCCCTTCCTATCCCGAGCTGTTTAGGCTCGGGGACAGCCTCCCTTTTAGGGAGGCACTCGGGCTCGCCCCGTCGCGGTTTCCCGCATTGCGGAGTTTTCGCGTCTGCTGCGCCCCGTAGGGCCTGGCCCCTTGTCTCAGTGGCCATCTCCGGGCTCCGGCTCTCACCGCCCGTACCCGTCTTCGGCTAGGTGGGCCGTTACCCCACCTACTACCTGATGGGCCGCGGTCCCATCCTGGGGCCTGGGCGGAGCCATAACCCCTCCGCCTACTTTCGGGGCGAAGGCATCTCAGCACTTCGCCCCTATGGGGGATTAGCCTCAGTTTCCAGAGGTTATCCCCCTCCCCAGGGTAGGTTGACCGCGTATTACGGAGCCGTTCGCCACCGAAGGCAGGGGCCTTCGGTAGACTTGCATGACTTAGTCCGAGCCCGATAGGGGTTCCCTCCGGCAGGATCAACCGGTCTCCTGTAGCCGCAAGGCCTTACCCTCTTTGCACGGAGGATCTTCGGGCTCTTTCGAGCGTGAGGGTGCCCCCCTAACGGGGGTTTTCCTCACGCCCACATTAAACATGTTGCCACGATTGGAAGACGGGTTTCATCCAGTCGGGATTTTCCTTCATCCCGATCTGACCCGCTACCGGGGGATCGTGGCAGTAGCATATAATGGGCTACGGTGTATATAAATATTCATGACCAGCTAAGGAACCATGATAGCCCTAAGAACGGCCTTTGCTGTATGTAGCCGGTTCTCAGCCTGCTCAAATGCTACCGAATGGGGTCCGTATGCAACTTCTTCTGTAATCTCTTGTCCCAAAAACCAAGGTTGACAGTGCATAACTATGACGTGCCTTTCAGCCAAGCTAACAAGGGTCTTATTGACCTGATAAGGAGGAAATACCTCCATCCTCCTCTCAGCGTCAGGCACGCCCATAGATACCCACGTATCCGTATAGATAACATTTGCTTGCTTTACAGCCTTTTTTGGATCCTCAATAACCTCTATCAGGCCTCCTGTCCTCGATGCTATTTCCTCAGCCCGATCCAGTACAGAGGGATCGGGCTGATATTCTGGAGGGCATGCCACGACGTGATGGTATCCTTGAAGCGCGGATGCCAACATTAAACTGTGGCTCGTATTTGCGCCACCATCGCCGACAAAAGCTACCTTAAGCTTCTTGTCCTCAAATATTTCTTTCATCGTCATAACATCTGCAAGAGCCTGTAGAGGATGAAATTTATCGCTAAGCATGTTAATTACGGGTATGTCTGCCCATCTTGCAAGTTCTATGAGGGTCTCATGTTTTTTCACCCTAGCTGCAATTGCGTGAACGTATCTGCTCAAGACTAGGGCAGTGTCCTTAAGGGTTTCTCCCCTCGAAACCTGTAAGGCTTTAATAGGAAGTTCAAGAGGATAGCCACCAAGCTCATTTATCGCTACAGATATGGATACTCTAGTCCTCGTGGAAGGCTTCTCAAAAATTAGTGCGACGGTCTTTCCTTTTAGAGGTTCCTCAGAACGTCTTCCCAATTTGTAATCCATTGAAAGCCTAATTAAGTATCTAAACTCTTCTGGGGAATAATCAACTAGACTTAGAAAATTTCGGCCAAGGAGAGACCTTCTCAGGCTTCTAGACAATCATACCACCCATTTAACAATATATTATGAAGAGCTTCTTGATTTAGGTCTCTCTTGAGACTTTCTAACAGCTTCGTTTATCTTCTGCTCTATTTGGCTGATTTGAGACTGGATTGCCTCTAAAGCATTCTGCCCCTGTTTTATCCTTGAATCTAATTCCTCCATCGCCCTCTCCAAGGACATTTCGGCATAAACGTTGGAGCCTAAGAGGACTAGAACCTTCTCGGGATTCACGTTCTCAACTAGCAGGCTGACAAAACTACCTGTTGGAACTATCATCCTCTCCACCCCCTCCTTCTTATCTCTAAGTGATTTCAAGGCGCGCAATGTTTCCTTGCTCCTGATTAAATCGTTTAATACAATGTTAAGTCTGTTTGCCTCATCAACCAGAGCTCTATAAATAGCGCTAAGGGTTTCAACATCTTCCACGCCCTCTCCTGACGACAATCCTTTCTCCTCCCACTCTAAGTACGATCTCCTCAAATAAGTTTAAGTTATGCTTCACTCAAGACCAAACGCTTCTATTATCGTTTCGAGTTCCCAAGGAGTTGTGAGCTCTCCTACTAGAGCTCCTTTATCGTTTGCAACTATGCCCAGCTTTAGATATTTGATTCCTCTATTTACGGTTCCTCTGAGGAAGTCTACTTCAAATAATTCCCTTAAGGCTTTAATTTCCTCATTCGATGTTTGAGGTGTAACTATCCCTCCCTTGTTTGTGACAACAGCCACTGATCCAGGCACAGGAAAACCTGCGATTGTTCCTCTCTTAACCTTCACCTTTAATAACTCTCCTATCTTCCTGGTTTCCTCTTCGTTGAACCATGGGCTCACCAATGCTCCATAATCATTTACTAGAATAGCGTTTCCAAACGCGTTTATAGTAAAGTCCAACGGATATAAGGGGATTTTTGAGTTTCTTTGAAGCGATTCAAATTCATCAGGCATTATAAGGTGAGGTACTAGGAGTCCGCTCTCATTCCCGGCCAGAAATATTCCCAATAAGTCACTTTGGTAAATTTGTATCTCTATCGGATAAGATCCAAAGCACTCCATTACTTTCTCCTTAAAGGAGGGAGGGGAACGTTTAGGAATAAACACAAGATCTCCAACCGCTTTTACGAAAACTCCTATGTTCTCATTGCCCTGAAATTTTGCTTTCAAGACAGGCAAATGGGACACCATTAATGCGCAGGTAAGATCTTAACCAGCCCCTCTTCTTCATCGTACTCGGCCCTAACCTTTATCGTCCTAGGAGGATTTTCTGCGCCCCTACTCCAGATTAATGCATTGAGTTCTGGATGCATAATCACTTTAACCGCCTCATCTAACTTCATCTGCCTTTTTACTCTCTCTTTTATCAATTTAGCCGTTCTAGCAGCCCTTTTCTTTCGAGGATATTTTACCCTAACCGTTGTTCCTATTCTAAACACGAATTCTCTTACTATCTTCGCCACAACAGACACCTCTCACAGCTGAAGTCTGCTCCTGCGCCAGTTTCTGAGAGGACCCGGTCGCACCCTTCTTCCGGTCTTGAGGTAGACCCAGAGAGGCATTCTTTTGTTTTCATTAATAGCTCTAGCATACCTTAATTTGCTACCAAGAGGCCTATTCCTAGCCATAACTCATCCCTCAGATAACCCTTATGGTAAAATCCCTCCTGTCACCCTGACTAAGCCTTGCAAGCAGAGTTCTTAGCTCGGAATCGGACAACCTCCTATTAAGCTTTCCTGCAGAATAGAGTTGAAGTAAATATATTTTGGCATTTCTAGCCAAGGCTGGTTTCACAAGCTCAACTCTTCTCAGCCTTGCCCAAGCCTCAGAAGTCAGGAGCTGTCTGACTATCATGTTAAGCTCTTGCTCCTTTCTTAATCTCTCAGCCTCATCGCTATTCGAACTACCTGGTAGGTACGTCATATTACCTCTATCACCCCCGGTTCCCTTCCCATTTCTGCTAGGATCTCTGTAGCTAATTTATCCAGAAGGGATTGCCCCTTAGGAGTTATTCTTCTACCCCTCCTCTCCACCTTCTCTAATAAACCTGCTTGTTCCAGCTGTTGCATGATCTTCCTGATAATATGGCCACTAGCTTTCCTAAAATGTTCTGGTCTGACTCCTCTATCCTTTCTTCCTCCGTATTTAGTTCTTAGCCTCTCAACCCCTATAGGATTTCTCAGATACACAGCACGCAATATCGACGCCGCCCTTATGTACCACCAGTCCTCCTGCTGCGGCGGTCTCTCCTTATGGCTCCCCGTCTTTACGTACTTAGCCCATTCTGGGGGCTGGATCTCTGGCATCTCCTTGAGCTTTTCTTTCAGCCTTTCTATGAGCAGATTTGCAGGAACATCCCTCGCAGTCGGCAATAACCCACCCCCTGTCCGAACGGTCATAGTTCTTTATCAACGAACCTCAACATATCCGCCGGAAAGCATGATATATCAGCGTTTTAAACCTTCACGTAACTTCCTCTTTTCCCTGATATAAGGTCTTCTATTTATGTTACCACACTTAAGACACTTTATCGTTAAATGCGGGTAGTTCTCTGATCTAGTCCTTATAACTGCAGTAATTCCCGGAAATAAAAGCCTCTTGCATGACTTACAGAA
>QMVU01000134.1 GCA_003661265.1 Thermoproteota archaeon
CGTATAAAACGTGTTGAAGTCCTTGGATAGCCCTGGAACACTCTCCACGTCCTGCGTACAACCTGTAGCAATTAACAGGTAGTCATAGCCGTACTTCTTACCGCTCCTGACAGTTACCTCCCTATTTCCCAAGTCAACCCGGGCTACTTCTCCGTCCTTCCCGAATATTGCCTTGACCCTGGGGCTTATGAGCTTCCTTCTCGGCCTCCTTATGTCGTCTGGAGTGTAGAATCCGAATGGGATGAACGTGAACCCTGCTTGATTGACGCTTACATCGTTCTTGTCGAGTATCTTTATTTCAACCTCATCCTTGGCAATTTCCCTTCTTAAATCCCTTGCTAACTTATTTGCCACTATAGTCCCGGCAGCACCGGCACCCAGGATTAGGATCCTCTTTGTTTTCAAATTGTAATCACTCTCCCTCCTTCTCCTGTCCTTTTTAGAAAGATTAAAAGTTGATAGTTTCAAATTGTAATTACATATTGAAAAAAGCGCGGATCAGGCTCCCATTCTAATTTTTCCTCAGCAGAGAGCCAGTTTGGCCTTAATTAGAATGATATTGAATTATCTTCCCCGCTCTATGGGATCAAATCCGGTTACTTCCTCTTCATCAAATAGTTCAAGACTATTAGAGCAGCGGCCCTGGCATGGGAAATGCTGCTGGCAATGTCCATGGGACCAGCTGAGCAGCCAGAAAGGAATACCCCATCAACCTTCGTCTCGTTCGACCTCACTTGATCTAGCGCGCTGAAGAAGGTGTCCTCTTCCACAAGAATGCCCAGCTTTTCTCCAACTTCCTTGGCATGGCTCGAACCATTTACTCCAGGAATCAGGACGACGAGATCTACTTCCAGCTCCTCTAACTTCCAAGTACCTAGGTCGAAGACCCTCAAGGTCAACTTTCCATCCTTTTCCCTTACCTCAGATGGGATTCCATGAAGCATGACGATGCCGCTCCCCCTAGCGGTCTGGTAAAATTCCTCGTGCATCCTTCCAGAGGCCCTTATGTCGTTGTAGCAGATGTAAACCTCAACCTCATCCCCGTATAGCTCCTTGATCTCATAGGCCTGCTTTAGTGCTGTCATGCATCCTATCCTGCAGCAGTGCCTTAGGAATCTCCTGTCTCTAGAACCCGCACACAGGACGAAGGCAACAGATCTGGGCCTCTTCCTGTCAGAAGGTCTTATAACTTCCCCTCCAGTTGGTCCTCTAGGATCTAGCAACCTTTCCAACTCCAGGCTGGTGATCACATCCTTATATCGACCATAGCCAAATTCCTTTACCCTTGAGACCTCAAACAACTCCATTCCGGTGGCTAAGATCAGGGCCTTGGCCTGTATCCTTATCTCCTCAGGCCTTTCGTCCAGGTTTATCGCGTCGTTCGGACAAGCCTCGACGCAGGCGCGACATTCCTCTCCCCTGAAGTGGAGGCACGCGCCCTCGTCTATGACAAAGGCTTCAGGGAAGGGCTTTGGGGAGGGAGAATCTATAGCTTTCCTCTTCCCTATGCCAAGTTCGTGCTCCCTATCGTACTCAACTGGGCATGCTTCCGCGCACTTCCCGCAGGACGTGCACTTGTTTGGGTCCACGTGCCTAGGCCTCTTGAGTACCTCAAGTTCGAAACCTTCCTCCTTTCTCTCTATAGCTTTGATCTCAACGTTTGTCATCATTTGAACGTTCTCAGAGCTTCTTAGCTCCTTAAACATCCCTTCTAGAATGTCTGAAGCTGGATCAAGGGTTGGGAACACCTTGCTGAGGAAGGAGACGTTCCCTCCCAAGCTTGGTCTCCTCTCCAGCAGGTAAACCCTCACTCCTTGCTTTGACAGGCATAAAGAGGACTCTATGCCAGCTATTCCTCCTCCTAAAACCACCACTGGTCCGATAACCATACCTATCTGCCTCTGTCCATCGTACCCTATTGCTCGATTGCTCATCACTGACACCGGATCTTTTTAATGGTTAGTAGTCGTCCTTTCGAGGGCAGGAGGAGGCAGATGGCAACCAGTACATCCAGCAGCCTATTGGATTTGATGACCTTAAAAAGAGCGGACTGGAGTATTCTCGTCCAAATAGAGGAAAAAATAGGGGAGCAGGATCCGAAAAGCTGCTTTGAATGCATGAAATGTACTAGCGGATGTCCAGCAGCAGAGTTCTTAGAGATGTATCCCCACAGTATAGTGCTAGCGGTAAGAGAGGGGTTGGCAGAGGAGATCATAAACTCAGACCTTATCTGGAGGTGTGCTTTCTGCCTTAAGTGCAGGGAAAGGTGTCCTCAAGAAGTAGCGCCCTCAGACCTGATAATAGCCTTAAGGAACATCGCGACGGACAGGGGGATAGGAGTTCCCGAGGACCTTAACACGGTCCTCAACTCGATCATGGAGATGGGGTACATTCACCCGCCCATGAAGGTCTTCTCGAGGAGGTTAAGGAAAACCTACACGAGGGAGGAGCTCGGCCTAAAGGTGATGAGGGGACCTAAGGACATGGACGCCTTCAGAGAAGCCCTGATGTCTGCTTTTGAGGAGTGATGGGAGGAATTGTAATGGAGAGCAGCCTCAGCTATGCCCTTTACCTGGGCTGCATGATAGCCAACGAGGAATACGCATATGAGATGTCTGCGAGGGAAGTCATGAGAGAACTGGGAGTTGAGCTAGTGGATCTGGAAGGAGAAAGCTGTTGTGGTAGCCCGATACGCAGCCTCAACACGAAGCTATGGCTTTACCTAGCGGCGAGAAACCTCTCCCTCGCAGAAAAGACTGGACTGGATGTTCTATGCCTTTGCAGTGGTTGCTTTGAATCTCTGCTCGAAGCTAAGCATTTCCTAGACAGCGAAAGGGGCCTGAAGAATTGGGTTAACAGGGCATTGGCTCTAGAGGGGCTCGAGTACACGGGCAAGTGCGAGGTTAAACACCTGGTTCAGGTCCTGCACGATGATTTGGGCGTTGAGGTGCTGAGAAAGCGCGTAAAAAGAGAGCTGAAAGGTCTGAAGCTGGTATCCCATCCGGGTTGCCACCTGCTCAGGCCTAGTAGGGTGCTTCGGGCAGACGACCCGGAGGACCCGAGGAAGCTGGATGAGCTCATCAAGGCAAGCGGCGCTGATGTCATAGACTATCCGGAGAAGCTGGACTGTTGCGGAGCGGGGCTCCTACTGATGAAGCCTGAAGGAACTCTGAGCTTTGCTGGAGCCAAGCTTAAGAGCTTGGCTGCCAGAGGAGTGGACGGCTTAGTAACGGTTTGTCCCGCATGCCATCTAGTTTTCGACAAGAGACAGGGGGCTATAAGCAGGCAGATGGGCATCGAGAGAATACCGGTGATTTACTACCCGCAGCTCCTGGGCTTAGCCTTTGGAATAGAACCTGAGAAGCTAGGAATTCATCTGAACAGCAGCCCTGTGGAGAAAATATTGTCCAGGATATAGCGCGCTTGTAAGAGACACTTGAATCGACGCGCGCCACATAAAAGCGACGTACTTTGAACTCGATTATGCGTATAAGGTTAAGGACTCTTCTTGGATAAGAAATAGGCTGGAGCACGTGAGAAGCTGGAGGAAGGACGAGACGCTATAGTCAAGCCTCTTGCCAATGGTAGAGGGGGATAATAAAGAAGTACAACTCTCTGATACCTTGAACCTTTGATCTAACTTCTGATTTCTTTTCTTTTTCTTAACTGGGCAGCTCGCTTATTCAGGGAAAACCTGATGGCTAAAAATTGATCTAGTTCTTCACATCTTTTCGTTCAATTTGTTGCAACTAACTGCTCTTCCCTTATAAAGTCGATAATTTTATATCTATAATTAGGCTCACAGAACTTTAGCTGAGGAATCCTTACCTAAATTTTCTGATTTAGGCAAGGCTTCCTCCGAAGGCTAAAGGTGGTATTTTGCCTTCTGAAAAGAAGGTTCCTTTAGCCATCCTATTGTTATTGTTAACCCTGACTCCTCTCCTGCTCAAAGGAGAGCCTGTCCCGCTAACCTTAACCTCACCTAAGCCTGGGATAGCCCTGGCAGGACTACCTCTTCCGATAAAGTGGAGCATCTCCTCAGGGGTTCCAGAAAGCGCCTGTATGAAGTTGGCATACAGTGTAGAGGGCGGCGAATGGAATGAGATAGACTGCTTCCCCCTTATGTCAATCGTTGGAAGTCCAGATTACACGTGGAGCGTGCCAGAGAACCTTGTAGGTAAATCCATAACCATTAGGGGACTTCTCCTATCATCTTGCGGAGGAGTTATCGTCTCCTATGGAGGGGACGAAGTAGGCCCTATATCAGTGAAGAAAGGGTTCATCGTGGTGACGACCAACACCACAGAGTCCCGAACTGAATTCGAGCTCATGGGAATTTC
>QMVU01000135.1 GCA_003661265.1 Thermoproteota archaeon
CCGTACATGGCGTTATCCATGAGCTCAGAGAGGTTTGGCATCTCCGGCAGGAACCTCTCAAAGGCCAGAGACGGCGGAGCGGAATCCAGGCCTATCACCATTACCCTGTTCTCCTTCCCCATATCGCTCTCCTCTACTTCTACTTAATCCCGTCACCTCACGAAGGGATCCTCAAAACTGAGGATGACCTCAGCTATTTCAGGCCTCATTACCTCAGGAGGGGGGCTTTTCCCCTCCATTATGAGCTTCCTTATAGCAGTCCCGCTGAACCTGATCCTGTAAGACTCCGGATGGGGACAGGTCTTCTCGTTAACCAGACCCTCGCACTTGCGGCAGTAGAAGAACTCCCTGAAAAAGAAGGGGGTTATCCCCAGGTCCGGGAACTTCTTGAAGATCTCCTGGGCCGCATAAGGTGGGTAAAAGTTCCCTATCCCAGCGTGATCTCTCCCGACGATGAAGTGGGTGCACCCGAAGTTCTTCCTCATTATCGCGTGGTGGACGGCCTCTCTTGGCCCAGCATAGCGCATCTCGTATCGAAGTATTGCGAGGACCGCCGTGTCCCTCGGGTAGTAGTTCTCGATGAGCACGCGATATGCCTCCAGTATGACGTCGTCCCTGAAGTCCCCCGGCTTCTTCCTCCCTATCACCGGGTTCACGAACAGGCCGTCAACTATGGCTAGGGCCGTCTTCTGAATGGCCTCGTGTCCCCTGTGCGGCGCATTCCTCGTCTGAAAACCGACAACTGTTCTCCATCCCTTCTCCTTGAATAAGACCCTTGTCTCCTTCGGCCAGAGGGTGTACCTCTCGTAGGGGTTGGGAACGGAGTTGAGGAGGGTTATCCTCCCTCCAACGAAGAAGTCCCTCATCCCCCTCGCCTTCCGCACGCCGGGATGTCTCTCGTCCTTCGTCCCAAACACAGCCTCGATGAGCTTTTCCCTGTCATAGGTGTAAATCTCCTCAATTTCCATGGTTGCGAGCGGGATTCCTTTGAGGAATATCATGACCTCATCCCCTTCTGCCAGCTGCTTGGCCTGATCCTCGCTGAGATCGAGAAGCACGGGCATGGTCCAGGGAACTCCGCTAGGAAGCCTCATCTCATCCAAGCAGCTCCTGAGGTCCTCGCTCAACATGAAGCCCTCGAGGGGGCTGTAAACTCCCTTAGCGATGTTCTCTATCTCAAAAGCCTTCTCAACGTCGACCCCAATCCTCTGGAACTCAGAAACCTCCGCAAGAACCCTTTCCCTCCTGCTCTCGCTGGCCACCCTGCTGATGAGCCTGCCCCCGTGAGGTCTAGAGACCATGGCCCGCACCTTCAGCTGGTTCCCATTACAGCGTATACTTCCATGTACTTCTCTATAACGACTTCCCAGCTGTACTTCCTTAAAACCACCTCGTAAGCCCTTGAAACCAACCTCCTTGCCAGTTCTTGGTCGTTTAACAGCATCTCCACAGCTTTCCTTAGCTCTTCCGGGTCGTTCGGAGGGACCAATATGCCGGTAACCCCGTCTCTAATGAGCTCAACGTTCCCCCCGACGGAGGTGGCGATCACGGGTACCTTGCACGCCATCCCTTCGAGTATCGCGGTAGAAAGCCCCTCGCTCCTAGAAGGATTCACCAACAGGTCCGAACCCTTTATGTAGCGTAAGGCCTCCTGCCTAGGCTTAAACCCGATGAAGTGGACGTTCTCTACCCCCTTAGCCATTTCCCTAAGTTCCCTCTCTTGGGGACCCTTACCTATTATCAGTAGATCTCCCTCAACCCCTCTGAAGGCCCTGATGAGGACGTCAACTCCCTTCTCCTTGGAAAGCCTCCCAACGTAAACTACCTGCCTATCGTACAACCTCTTGCCCGACTCAGGAACGTCCTTCAGGTCTATGGCGTTCGGTATGTGAACTGGCTTGAAACCCAGGCTCCTGTAGTGCTGGGCCGCCGACTCGGAGACTACCGTAAGTACGTCGGCCCATTCTATGGCCTTCCTCTCCAAGTACCTGCCTATTCTGGCTACGAGACGTCCGTGTATCATTTCGACGTTCTCCGAGTACACGCCGTGGATGGTAAGCACCCTCTTCCCCCTTGCTAAGCGCATTGGTATGGCTGAAGGGACGTTGTGAGCGTGAACAACGTCAAACTTCCTGAGGAAAGATCTTAGTGAGGCAAATACGGCAAAACTTGGGTTTCTCAAGCCTTTCTTCCTCAATATCGGCAAGTTCTCCGCCGAAATAACCCTAACATCGTGACCCCTGTCCCTGAGCCTTTCCACCAAGGTCGAAACGTGTTGAGCTATGCCCCCGATCCCCCTCACCTTGGGGGAGATCATCAGTATCCTCATGTCCATGCTTACGACCTCAGAACCGACCCAGGAAATCTTCGAAGACGCAACTAAAAGTTTAGCCGACTATCTGGGGTATGGCCCTCCCATCCAGGTCTGGGGGAGGAGTAACTCCCATGATCTCCAGTACTGTGGGAGCTATGTCCATTATGCTCGCCCTTATCCGCTTCGCGGAGATGCCTTCACCAAAAGCTATTATGATCCCCTCCTCCTCATGTTCTATGGCCGATGGAGGCGTCCCCCTCCAAAGAGTCCCCGGATATATGGATTTCCTGACCCCGTAATTCCCGAGCCTGAACACTATGTCTGGACCCATCCTGGCCATCCTCCCCCTGTACAGCTTCAGCCCGTCCAAGACCTCCTTGAAGGCGGGTTCTCCTCCCCCTATCTTGACCTCCCTGAGGCTCTCCAGGAGTTCCTCCTTCAAAGACCTGGCCTCTTCAGCCGAAACTATGCCGTCCTCGAACCTCTCATCGTCGTTTATGTAGAGCCCCATCGCCTCAGTCGTCGGCATAAGGGCCCTGCTCCTCCTGACATCGACTTCCATGGAGGCCGATATCCTGAACCCCAAGCGGCCCAATAGCCTCATGCCAACTGGAGAGAGGCGTCTTAATGGGGTTTTCATCAAGGTGAATGCCAGCTTAGCGGCAAATCCGGGAAGAGACCTTGTAGCCTTCTTGCTCTCTGGAAACAGGGTGAACGGAGCTTCCTCTTCCTCCCTAACCTTGGCCTTCAGGTAATCCCTCTGCCTTAGCCACTCGTTCACGTAAAAGATCCCCTTAAAGGCTTTAAATCCGTGATCGGACATCAAAATCGTGATAGTCTCCTTTGGAACCATTCTAAGCAGCTCGTTAATGTAGGAATCTATGTCTGAGTAGAGGGAAAGGGCCTCCCGTACGACTTCGTCCTGGGAGCCCTCTAGAAGCTTATCATAAAGGACGTGTTGGACTAGATCCGTCCCGCTGAAAAGGAGGAAGAAGAAGTCCCACTCCACCTCCTTTAAAGCCCTTGCAGCAACCCTGAACCTGACCGCTTCTAGTTCCCTTATGTCCCTTACGTACTCCTTCCTCTTTCCCCTCAGTAGGAGGGATGAATTCGGGGCTATCCTGTACTCCTTGAGCTCCGGTACCCTGGATCTTATCCATCTAGGATAATTTGATTCCGGACTTGGACTGGTCAAGGAGGCTATGACGACTCCTTCCTTGAGCCTGGGCGGGTGGCTTATCGGGAGGTTTATCAGAACGCATTTCTTGCCGGCCCTCTCAAGCAGCTCGTAGAAGGTGGTGCCGACTATGTCCCTAGATGAGACTATCCTCAATCTGGAGAGGGATTTCTCCGGCTTAACGAAGTCGAAGACCCCGTGCTTTCCAGGATTTTTTCCCGTAGCAAATGAGACCCAGGCAGGTCCTGTTATCGGAGGGCACGATGAGAGGAGGGTGCCCCATGCCCCCTTCTTAAGAAGCCCGCCTACAGTCCGCATAACCCCTCTCTTGGTGAGGGATAGCATTAGCTCTGGCGAGAAGCCGTCGAGCCCTATGACGAGAACCTTCCTTTTGGAGTTCAACAGGATCCCTCTTGGTTGGGTTGATTGCGAAATAAAGAAAAAGTCTTTTCACACGCAAAAACGGCAAAGATAACCTATAACCTTGAATTTGAAGTGTTGGGGACGAATAATCGGACGTTTTTCGTGGAGCAACACCTTTGAGCTCAAATAACCTTGGTGGACTCAGATGAGGAGACATCCTTTATTTTCCATGGGAATTGGGGCACTTTTTATTTGAGCGAAAGAGATCCTCCTCAGGAGATGTAACCTGAATTACAAAAAGGGAATTTGGAAAACATGCTTTGCCGTCCTGTTTTTTACCTTAGCTCAACTACCGTTGGTTGCTGTAAGTTCTGGGCCAATAACCGGTCAATTTGGTCTTGAGCACACTCATGAGTGGCAGGATACGGAAATGAACGCTTACTGTATTTGTTCAGCTGACGTAGACGGTGACGGCGTCATGGAG
>QMVU01000136.1 GCA_003661265.1 Thermoproteota archaeon
CAGGCCTTCCAGTTCCCCGACATATCCCTTAAAAAGCTCAAACTTCGCTTGAATGGAATCAAAGTCAACTCTCAAGGAGGAGCCACCTCTTAGTGTAGTTCCAAAGGGTCCTTCTGAGCCTCTCAAGGTCGGCCCACTCGTCGAATGTTCTGGCAGCAAACTCGACGTACTTCCTCTCATCTGAGACATAGATTACCTTTCCCTTTAACGAGCTGAACCTTATCCTTGCTGGAGCTTTATTTAGTACTACGAGATCCAGCTCGGATCTCACCTCCCTCTGGAGTAACGAGACTAACTCCTCTAAATTCCTGTCATCTGAGCCAGAGAACAGAACCGCAACGTCCAAATCGCTTCCTTTCCATGTCCCTCCCCTGATGGCTGAGCCGAAGAGGATGAGGGCAACTACTCCAAGCTCCTCAAGCTTATCCGCTTCCTGCTTTACGAAACTCTCCAATTTTTTGACATCTTCTCTCAACATTCGGGATTTGAATCGATTCTGGATTAAAAAATTTGGCTTATTTCCGCCATTTCCAATTAGGAGGCAGGATTTTCTCTTAAAAAGACGGTTCACCTTGCCATATGTCCTACCCTTTGAAGACGCTGAAGCCCCTTCCTCAACTTAACTTTAACCTCTACGTGTGGTTCGCGCGCTAAGACCTTACATCTGGTCTTGGCTGAAGGCCTGAACCGCATTGAGAGGATGCGTAAAGAGGACATTGAGGCCTTCCTTAGGGCTCGTGAGTGGCACATGGACAACTTCAAGCCAGAGGAGGTAATATTCTAGCAAAAATCTCGAACATATCCTAGAGAACGGTGCTACAGCTACCTTCTTCATCTCCTAAGAGCTTCTTTAGAAGCGGCTCCTTACTACCTCAAACTAAGGTAGCTGAGCGCCTCCAAAGCTTATGTGCAACTCCCTTTCAACAGCAGTTCCTCCATGCCATGAATTGAAATTCCGTCCCCCTTAGGTTATCCGAGAGAATAAAAAAGGGAGGAGGGTCGTTGGCGATTGGAGGTTAACCCTTCTCTATGAACACAGGAAGCTCAGAGAGAACGACGTTCGATGCATCTGTCGTGCTTGACTCTCCTGTCGGCGTTGTCACAACCACTTGGCCGCTCATGACGCCAGCGGCAGCTAGGTCTACCGTCACCTCTCCCTCCCCGTTATACCACGCCAATATGAAGATCCCCCTTCCGCTTGAGAACTTGAAAGCGTATATCCCCTCCCCCAAGTTCAGCTCCCCTAAGTAGGTGGCATCTATCAACTTGTCCCTGGAGTACTTGCAGAGGTAGGGGTAAGGTTGTCCCTCGACGTAGCTAAAAGAGCTCTTTCCCGGGTGCTCCTTCTCCCACCTGTAGAAGGCCTCGGCCACCTGGAAGGCTGTAGCGTATGCCGCTACTGTGTTCCCCTTTGGCGTCTTAACCCCTATGAAGTGCTTGTTAAGCCAGCCGAAGAAGTCCTCTATGTGGTCGTTGTAGATCTCCCCGTAATTGGGATGATGAACTACTCCCCAGCACCATACCTTGCTATCTCCCATAATCTCGTGAACCTTCCACTCCACAAAGGCCATCAAGAACATCTTCTTTAGGGTGTCTGACCTGGAATCCACCCCTCCGTGCGCGGAAGTAGAGCCTATCTGGGACCTGTGGTCTATGCTCACGAACGGAACGGATGGATCTTCCTCAAGGGCTCTAGAGTAGTCATTAGAACACTTGGCTCTCCATGGATTCCAAACTATGTGACCTAAGAAGTTTAGAGCTATCTCAGGCCTGTTTCCAAGCCCTATGTCGTAGCCGTACTTTTTCATCAGATCGTCCTCGTTCTCGTACATCCCCCTTCTGAACATGGCGCACATTACCCTGTTCTCCCCTCCAACCAAGGACACTACCTGGTCCACGCATGCCTTAGCGTCCTTGAACCACATCTCCGGGTCGTTGACGGAGCACCACCTGTCCCCAGCCTCATCATAGTATATGCTGTGGGCGTGAGTCCCTATCTCATGTCCCTCCTGAATTAGCCTAGCCAATAGGTCAAGCTCGTTTCTCCTTATGGCCAGTTGAGGGTAGAAACCGTTGAATAGGGCTGTCATCCTTACTCCAGTCCTCTTAGCGAAGTCAAGGAGCCAAGCAAGCTCATCCCTGCTCCTCATGTAATTGTTTGTGTACTCGTATCCATTCAGGCTAAGGCACTCTCCAGCTCTCGTCCCAGGTGGATCGAAGTGAAGGACGAAGAGCACGTATATTGGGGATATCTCCTCGCTTGGTTGAGGTCCAGGTGTTGGGGTTGGAGTTTTTGTCGGAAAGCTGGGAGATGGGCTGGGATGCGAAGTGGGAGATGGAGGAGGCTGGAAAGTGGGCTTTGGCCTGGGACTTGGGGTTGGCGAAGGCCTTTGAAGCTCCCTAATGAGGAAGTAGGAGGCCGCTGCTAGGACGATCACCAATAGGAGACCAGCTAGCAGCTTGGAACTCATAAAGCCTTACCTGAGTAAGTTTGAAGGGCCCTCCTTTTAACCCATGTGAATGAAGGATCCTCTAAACGAACCCCCATCGAACCGAGAACTTCCCATGTCCGGTCGTCTGGTGTGAAAATCCGAGATCTTCGCCTTAAAGCTCTGAATAGTACCTAGGATTGTGATAAGCGCTGTACAGGGAAGCCACTGGATTATGACCGGTTACGCGATCCTTGACTATTAGGGTTGTGACTGGTGCCTTGGAGTACTTGGAAAACAGGATGTCGTGCCCTATGCAGAGACCAACTATTATGTTCAGCTCTACCTCCTCTGAGTTAAGCACCTCTGCCTGGACTATTGGGTTGCACCCGGCCTCGAAGGAATCTGGCCTTCCATAAAGGCTTGAGATCTTGTACTCCTTAGGAACACCCAGTTCGGTCTTATCTATTCCTCCACACTTGCATCTGACCGAGCAGACCTCAAAACCAGCTTTTTCAAGTATCTCGACGACCCTCCTTGCCTCATCGCTTAGACCGGTGCAGAACGCGACTCCAAGCCTTTTCCATCCCATCATCTCCGAGAACTTGATTATCTCAAGAAGCCTTGGCCTAACCCCTATTATCCTGCCCCTGACCATCTGGTAGGCTCTCTGCTCAGTTATGGTTGAGTTCAGGTAAAGCAGCCTGTTCTCCTCCTCTTTGTACTTCTCCAATGCCTTCCTGATTATCTCTCCCTTGGTCTTCATGGGGCAGAAGTCGGGAAGTTCCTCAACCTTCCAACCACCCTTCCTGCAGTAAACCTGGACGCACTTCGCGCAGTTGGGCAGGGTCAAACGGCTCACCTTCTCAGATGGTGCGAACCGCTCAGAACAATATAAAGTGTGGGAACCAGTTAAGCTTTTCCGGAAGAGTGAGTACGTCAGCTCTTGGAGACCAATGCGTTTGGATTATGTTGAGAGCAACAATTGCCTAAAGTTTTTCTTTTTTACGATTAACAGGTGTTAAAGTGGTTCGGAGATTCACATCCGGCTGATATCTCCGAGAAGTGAGGAGTAGGTAACTGATGCCTGAGGGAAAGGTGTTTGGCTTTTTCTCAGCTCCTGGAGGAGTTGGAAAGACGACTATTGCTCTACTCCTTGGCTGGTTGCTGAGGGAATTGGGGAAGAAGGTTCTTCTCATAGACATGGACCCAAGCATAGCCCTCTCCTTGATGCTCGTTAAGGAGAGGATAAACCTCATACTTTGTGAGAAGAGGGGATTAACTCTTACCAACTTATTTAGGAGGATGACCGCAGGAGAAAACGTTTCTCTCGAGGAATACGTCATATCGAGGTCCTACCCCTCCGATGAGGACCTAAGGATCGACATGATAACTTCAGACCTCGGCTTGCCAGAGGTTATCGACGCGCTCTGGTACTCCCAGGAGGAGGGAAGGGAGCTTGTTCTGAGGAAGTTGTTGGAATCCCTTGAGGTGAGGAGGAGTTACGACTGCACGATAATAGATACGATTCCCTTCTACGACAGGAAGTACGCTATCATGGTGCTCCATGGGGCTGACAGGTGCCTGATCCCGCTTAGACCTTCCCTTATTGATGTCTACAGGACGGAGATGATGCTAAACCAGCTCCCAAGGGTTGCGAAGGTGGGGAAGGAGGATCTCCTGTCGAAAATAGGGCTTGTCTTCAACATGGTCAGGAGGGGGAGCAGAGGGGAGAGGTACATCCTGACGTACAGGGAGTTCTTCAGAAACAGGGTTTCCCCAAATTTGAAGGTTTTCCGCTCTGTAATCCCCCTTAAGTCATCATTTCAGAGAATAGGAAGCGAAGACGAGTTGCCAACTGACAGGGAGGAGGTAAAGAGGGAGCTTTCCGGGTTC
>QMVU01000137.1 GCA_003661265.1 Thermoproteota archaeon
AGAGTTCCAGGGACACTTGTCCAAGCCATATAATTGTACTTTGGCGATAATCTTCGCCTAACAGCCTCATTAAGGATGGGTATAGCCATTACCCTTCTTATTTGTAGGAAAAAGCCTACAAAACCCATAATAATCATGATTAGGCCAAAGAACAAGATCGTGCTCTCTTTAACCTCTGGTTTCAGTTTCTTAGACTCGATATTACCCCAAAGCATTCCGATAAGAAAGCTTAATAATCCAGAGAAGATCAGGATAAGAGTCCTTATTCCATAAAGCACGTTTGCTATGGTAAAGAAGAGGAGCGCCATTAGAAGAAAAGCTATTGGGGATAGAAAATTGTCGATGAAGTACGACTTACTTAGAAAGGCTTCTATTTTGGTAATTAAGCGTATTTTACGAGCTCTTCCCCATATGTTGATGACCGGAGCTAGAGGGTTTATCGACGATTTTAAGATCTTCATGAAAAGCGAGTTTTTTGATCCAGTTAAGAGAAATCTAAGTGTATTCCTTACAATCTTAACTGTAAAGCTCTTACTCGACAATTCTTTACTGCTTATACTGAATTTACTTAAAGCCCTGATTACTTTGCTCTTTCCAGCCGCAGCCACGAGGTATGAAAGCAGCAATTCGACCACTTATGGCTTAGGAATAAAGGTTAGTCTCGTTAGGTCTATTATATCGCTAAGAGATCGAGCGTTAGCTAAGATCTCACCGTAAACTCCGACTCCTGTGAGGCTTTCTTGAGTCCCTATGTACATTTCCACCTGGTCTGCCATTACCCTAGTGTAATTCAGACCTAGCTCTTGGAAAATCTGATCTAATTTTAGGAGATCAGCGTCTCTAATCGCTAGGCTTGTTGGATATAGTGAAAAACTTATGAATTCATCGTAAACGAAGATCTTTTGTATTGGATATGGGATGTAGTTGATGACCTTGCACTTTATTTCCAGGTACTTCATAGCTGTCGCCTTGAAACCTGGCATCTCAAATACAAGCGAATATATCTGAACCCTTAACGTCTTTACTCCGTATTTCCCGGCCACACCTTCTGAAATGTTCCTCAAATTCCAGACGAGCTCTTGCAGGTCTTCAGTTATGATCGGTTTTTTAATCCTCACGCGTATCAAGGAAGGAGAATCTGTCCTAAAGACTATCTTCTTTGCTGCTATATCTTCAAGATATGCATTTGGCCCTCCGATAGTGACCATCCTTCCGTCTATCCTTCCTATAAGTCTCGTTTCTAAAGCTTCGACTAGAAGCACTGTGCCCCTAAATTGAGAGCCATTTACGGTCCATTTTCCATCGATTTCTCCATAAACGACAAAGCCATAATTACTCAACCTTGTGAACTCCAGAGCTGCGTTCTGAATATTTAGCCCAGAATATTCCTTTACCTGTTCTCCGGGACTAAAAGCCCTTGAAATTAAAGAAAAAGAAAGGAAGAGAATTATTAAGATCACAAACAGGTCAAAGGCATTGATTCCAAGCAGTTTCCCTTGCTCTCTGTCCACTAGTCTGGGCAAACGAAACCTCTCCTTCTAGAACTCTTCTCCAAAGGACGGCTTTTCTTCCTCTTCTCCCTCTTCCTTCTCCTTCTCTTTAGCCTCATATGGCTTGGCGGCTATTATGTCATCTGTTCTAAGTATCAATATTGCAGTCTCCGTAGCACCAGTCATGGCGTTCTTTACTCCCCTATAAGTGTCAAATACGCCTAGTTTCTCCATATCCCCGACATCTCCGGCTAAGACATTAACCCCATAGGAGAGCTTTCCTTCTTCATGTTCCTTTCTGAGCTTCATTAACGTATCAACCGCATCCATGCCCGCGTTTTCTGCAAGAATCCTGGTAATGCTCTCTAGAGCTGAGGCAAATGCTTCAATGGCGAGCTGCTCTTTTCCACCGACCTGAAGGGCATAGTCCCTTATTCTCTTAGCTAACTCTAGTTGCACACAGCCGCCGCCATAGACGAGCTTCTTGTCCTCTATAGCGTTTCTAACGACGTATAAAGCGTCCTTTATTCCTCTCTCAGCTTCATCTAATATAGTGTCTCCGCCAGCCCTTAGAAGAATCGTGACCGCCTTTGGATTCATGCAATCCTCAATGAATACGAGCTTATCTTCGCCTATCTTCCTCTCTTCTACCAATCCAGCCCTGCCTAACACCTCCTCAGTTAGATCATCCAAGTGGTTTATGATACGTCCTCCTGTAGCCTTCTCCAGCCGTTCCATGTCCTTCTGACTTACTCTTCTGACTGCAAGAATTCCTTTTTGAGCTAAGATGTGTTGAGCAACTTCATCTATTCCTTTCTGGCAGAACACTACATTAGCTCCTGTTGCAGCTATCTTTTCCACCTTCTCTCTTAGCATCGCTGTCTCCTGATCTATAAACCCTCTTAGCTCCTCTGGCGATGATATCTGAACCTCAACATCTATTTCAGGTTTCTTTACTTCTAATGAAAGGTTTATTAAGGCTATTTTGGCATCTTTGACCCGTTTTGGCATGTCTGTGTGGACTACTTCTTTATCTAAGATTATCCCTCTGACAAATTCGCTCTCTGCTAAGCTCTTTCCCTTCTTCTTCATGATCTTCACATCATCGATGTCAGCAACGATCTTTCCATCTCTTTCCTCAGCTACAGCCTTTACAGCCTTTACAGCAACTTCAGCTAGGCGTTCTCCTCCTCCTTTGATAAGTTTACTGCCCATTGCTGTCATTGCAACTTTTTTCAGCATTTCTTCATCGTTGGGATCTATTTCTATCGCTATCTTGTCGAGTTCTTCTTGAGCTTTCTTAAGGGCCTTCTGAAAACCCTCAATGACTATTGTTGGATGTATGTCCTTGTTAAGGAGGTTCTCTGCTTCTGAAAGAAGTTCTCCTGCAAGCACAACGCTAGTAGTTGTCCCATCACCAACCTCTTTATCCTGTCCCTTCGCTAAGTTCACCATCAACTTTGCTGCCGGATGTACGACTTCAAGTTCCTCTAAGATGGCTGCCCCATCATTGCTTACAGTAACGTCTCCGAGGGAGTCCACTATTATCTTGTCCATGCCCCTTGGTCCCAGAGTAGTCTTCACCGTATCGGCAACAGCCTTAGCTGCCATTATGTTGATCCTCCTAGCCTCATCTCCTCTCGTTCTAGAGGTTCCTTCCTTGAGAATAAGGACTGGTTTTCCTCCAATCGTCGCTAGGCTCATTACATCACCTCCTTCACATCCACGTTCTCATCCTAACTAGCCAGAATACGATTCCTTTAGCATGATATATAAAGGTAATCCTAAGCCCTTAAGCTAAGGGAGAAGAGGATGCCTAGAATAGGAATTATAGGGGGGAGCGGGGTTTATGAACTCCTTAAGGAGAGTATTGCTAGGGTTATTACAACACCCTATGGCGATGTCGAAGTCTTCGTTGGATGGGTAGGTGACGAGGAGGTAGCTTTCATACCAAGACATGGAAAAAAACACACCATTCCTCCTTTTGCTGTTAATTATAGGGGGAATCTCTACGCACTCAATCTGCTTGGAGTGGAGAGGGTAATAGCTACTAATGCCGTAGGCTCTTTAAGAGAGGATTTAGAGCCAGGTACACTTATTGTTCCAGATGACTTCATAGACATGACTAAGGGAAGGGTTTACACTTTTTATGACGGAAAAACTTCCTTACGTGTTAGAGGAATGGAGATAAAAGGGGTTGTCCATGTTTCCATGACTCCGAGTACCTATTGCCCCGAAATAAGGAACGCTCTTTTAGAGGCTGGATCTAAGGAGGGTCTTCAGGTTAAAGATGGAGGTGTTTACGTTTGCGCAGAGGGAAACAGATTCGAAACCCCCGCGGAAATCAGGGCATACAGGTTGATGGGGGGCGATATTGTGGGCATGACTGGATGTCCAGAGGCCGCTTTAGCGAGGGAACTATCGATCTGCTATGCGACCTTGGCTGTTGTTACTAACTACGCTGCAGGCATAAAAGGAGATAAAAAATTAACTCATGAAGAGGTTAAAGAGATTTTTTCTAGTAGAATAAAACAGGTTAAAGATATCATTCTGAAGAGCATACCTCTCCTACCAAAGGAAAGAAAGTGTCCTTGCAAGGATGCACTAATGGGGGCTGTCGCCACAGCATAGTCTTCCGAAACCATGGTTCAATGCTATAACTTTAGCTTCATTATTTTACTGGTTCTTGAGCGATAAATTGAATGATGCTGGAACATGAGAAGATACTTCATATGAAGAGTAATATATTATATCTAGCTCATATTTATATGACCATATAATATTTATAGAGCATATGATGGATAGCGCAATTCCAACGCTAGACGATCTTGA
>QMVU01000138.1 GCA_003661265.1 Thermoproteota archaeon
AGGGTGGCCATAATAAACGAGGGCAAGATAATAGCCCTAGATGAGGTCGAAAGCTTAAAGAGAAGCCTTTCTGGGAGGGTTTCGCTCGAGGTAATAGCCTCACCTCCAGCTGACGTCCCAATAAGCTCCCTTCTCGAGGAGATGAGGAGGACATTGGGGGTCCCTTCAGATGCCTTCCCAGAAGAGGGAGTTGTGAGACTTAAGATGGTCCAGTCTCCGGAGAGAATAGAGGAGACGACTTCAAGGGTTCTTGAGATCCTCCACAGGAGAGGCTGCAGGGTAAGAAGGGTTGAGGTAAAGGAACCAACCCTTGAGGATGTTTTCATCCATCTAACTGGTAAGACGGGCTTTTGAGGGATGAAAATGTCCTTAAAAACTCTTTTCAAGTCTGGAATAATGTTAGATTTTTATTTCATAAAGAACAACAAGTCCGCATTCATAAGCATGCTGATATGGCCCTACATGACCCTTGGCCTCATACTGGGGATGGGGATGATCTTCGGAAGCTCGAAGTCCTTCGTTCAGAACGTCGGAATGCCAGTTAACCCGATAACTTACTTCATTGCCTCAACTATAGCCGCCATGGTGTCGCTAGACGTCATGTGGGGTGTTGGGGGGAGCGTCCTTCACCACAGATGGGCGGGTACCCTCCCTTACATGATCCTAGCTCCGAACAGGACGTCAGTCACGCTTGTCTTCACCTACATCCCGAGATACCTCTTAAGCGCTGGGACTCAGCTTGCCGAATTCGCTCCACTCATACTGCTTGCCGAGGGAGTCTCAAACGGCTTGCTAAAGATAGGAGTCATGGTTTTAGCCGTGACCATAGGAATGCTCCCGATCCTCGGGTTTTCTGCCCTCTTCACATCCTTCCTCCTCTCGATAAAGGAGGAGACGAACGTGCTTGGGTGGCTAAATCCCCTGATCTTGCTCTTCTCAGGAGCCTTTTACCCAGCCTACCTGCTTCCGGGGTGGGCTAGGCTCATATCAAGGGTTCTCCCCTCGACCTACACAATAGAGCTCGCCAGGCTCTCGGCTGTAATGGGTTCCCCTAACCTGAGGAGGGTCACCTTCCTGATAGGGATCCTTGCAGCAATGTCTATAGTTTACAACGCATTCTCCGGGATCTTCGTCGAGGTAGGGGAGAGAAAGGCTATGAGGGAGGGGGCCATATGAGAGCCCTTGTTAGAGCAAAAGCAGTCCTTATACTCCACACGATAAGGCTGTGGCGCTACAGGTGGTCCTTCCTTAACATGATACTAGCGGAGGCTGCCTGGGTATTCCTCTTCATCCTGGGTGCCCTGCTCTTCATCCCAAAGGAGTTCTTGGGAGTCGCCGTTAAGGGAGCTTTCTGGATAATAGTGGCTTGGAGCGTGATCTCCAACTTCTCCGGTCTCATCGGTGGATGGATGAACTTCTTCATCTCTATAGGGATGGTCGAGGAACACATGTTGAGGGGCTTCTCCCCATTCAAGGCCCTCATAGGAAGACTCATACCAGGATCTGCGGTTACCGTAGCCTCCCTCTTCTTCATGGGAGCTTTAGTAGGCGGGGCTTTTCGAGTCGACGTGTTTGCGGTGGAAGACGTCCCACTTCTCCTCCTGGGAATGATCTTGCTGGTCGTGAAGGGGCTTTCTTATGGGTTTACTGTAGCGTCCATCGCCGTTAGGACGAGCGTACCCCAAAACCTCTTGGAGATACTTAACTTCGGATTTATAGGGCTTATGATGGTTCCTTTAAGCTCTGTTCCTGAGAAGGCGAGGCTTCTTTACCTAGCGATCCCTTACATAGCCCCAACTCACCTGCTGAAGGTAGCCACGTCGTCAGCGCCCAAGATGTTGGTTTACGAGGCAATGGCCATATCCTCTGTTGAGTCCGTGATCATGCTATTTCTGGCCATAACCTCCATGAAGCTCGTCAACTCCTGGATATTGAGGAACGGAGTAAGGGCAATAGGCTTCTGGTAACTCGTTAGGTCAGCCGGCTTTCAGCGCCCGAAGACGGAACGGTCTTAAGTTCACTCCTCAAAATACTAAGTGAGATAATGGACAGAAGACCTCTATGCGAGGAAGAAATTGAAATCTTTACCTCCACCAGGAGATTAGCCTAATAGAATGGTTATCTACCATAATGGAGGCTGATTTTCTGATAGGCTGCTTTTCTATGAGGTCATCTGGCCCCATAGAAAAGCTCCCCCACACCTCACTAAACTTATTCCCAAGAATCTCTCATAGGCAGTTATTGCCGTGCTCGGGCAAACTTTTTGTGACTAGGGGCTCCATCCCCTCCGATGCCAAAACGCGCGATAGTCCGGGAGCCGAGTAAAAGCTACGCCTCGTGCATATCAAGCCACCCGCTACGCCACACAATAGACCTGCCTCTCGCAAGAAAGCAGCACGAAGAGTACTGCAAGACCCTGTTAGAGCTTGGCTTGGAGCTCATCCGCCTTCCTAGGGACGACAAGCATCCTGATTCCTGCTTCGTTGAGGACAACGCTGTAGTACACGGTAGGAGGGCCCTGATATGTAGGATGGCAAGGGAAAGCCGTAAGGGGGAGGAAGAAGCTGTCATGGAAGTTTTAAGGGACTATATGCCCGTAAAGAGGGCTGTTCCTCCTGCTACGATAGAGGGAGGGGACATCATTCACCTGGAGAACTGCCTAATTTGCGGGGTAACTCAGAGGACTAACATTGAGGGAGTGAATCAGCTGAAGGAATGGTTTGACGTCGAGGTAAAGACGGTATTTGACAGGAGGATAGTTCACCTAAAGAGCTACGTCTCCTATCTGGGCAGGGGCTTCGTCATTTCAACTAAGAGATATGCCGACCATCCGGCCCTTAAGGGGCTGAAGGTGCTCGTGATACCGGAGGACGAGTCCTATGCGGCCAATGCCCTTGCCATAGATGACGTCGTCCTGATGCCAAAGGGATTCCCAAAGTCAGAGATGATGGTCAGGGAAGCTGGGTACGAAGTTATCACCTTAGACGTGAGCGAATTTCAGAAATGCGAGGGCGCCCTAACCTGCCTTTCAATTCTATTCTAAGCTAAAGACCCTGCTTGTAGAACGAAATGCGGTTAAGGGGCTTCTCATTAAGGGTCATCTGAAGAGAGCAGAGTAGTCGTTCCTATCATGAGAGTTTTCAAAGATGTTTAAGGGATCTAACTAACGACACTTACTAGCGTCGGTTTCATGCTTATGAATCGCTAATGATCATTAAAGTTAGAAAAATTACGAGAGATGTTTAGGATGAGCCAGCTCCCGAGGCTAACATCGCTAATCCTGGCTTTCACATTGCTACCTCTTGCTGGGGGAACAGGTCAGGGCATGGCTGACGTGACTGCAGTGGAGTGGTATCCTAGGGGGAAATGCTGGTTAATAGGAACTTCCGGGCCTCAGGGCCTGCTTATAGCTTACAACGGGAAATCGGCTGAAATCATCGTGAAGGACTTCTGTATCAGGAGCATAGCTTGCAACAGGACTCACTGCCTAATTGGAACCGCTAATGGAAGCTTGTTGGCGTATAACGGCCAAGAAATCCTTGATCTGACGGAGGAAGCCTGTTTCTCCAAAGATGTTGGGTCCGTAGAGGCCATAAGCTGGAGTCCCAGCCTGAGGAAATGGCTGATAGGCACCTCCGCCTATTGGAAAAGTGGTAAGTTCTTTGGTCCTGGAAAACTCATCCTTTACGATGGAAGCAACTTCTCAGACCTCACGCACCTATGCAACCTGTCCAGTTTCGAATTCATCGAATGGGGCGCGGACCGATGGCTCATCTTTGGAAATAGCACATTCCTCGAGTTTGACGGCCAAGACTTCCTTAACGTCACCGAGAAAGTTTACGGGAACCTCCTAGTTAACCACACGGTAACAGCTTACGTAAACGAGGAGAAGGTTGAGCTAGAATACTCCTTCCAAAAATGGATTTGCTCTATGGATTGGAGCGAGGAGAAGAGATGCTGGCTAACGCTAGGTTACGCAGATGTGCCCTTGCCTGGACCTACATCAATACCAGCCTTACTGATGTACGATGGAATCACCTCAAGGTACATAGTTACCTTTCCAGAGGAACCTGTCATGAGAACATCGATAGAGGAAACCTTAGGAGGATTTATCAGGTGGAACGGAGAGTACTGGTTGATTTGCCTAAATACCTACAGGCAGAATTGGGATGGCCAGAATTGGGAGGCTAGTGAGAATCAAGGGGAGGCCAGCTAGAAGGAAAGTTCTCGAGAGCCTATATTCCTCAGAAATAAAAGCGCTTATCCCTGCTCCGAGGAATCCAGCCGTGTACCCGAAAGAATGCATGATTCCAAATGGC
>QMVU01000139.1 GCA_003661265.1 Thermoproteota archaeon
AGACCTCCCCGTGCTCGTAAGGATTCATCGTCCCAGCGTCCATGTTCAGGTATCCGTCGAACTTCATGGGAACCACGTTGAAGCCCATGTCCTTCAGGAGCTTGCCTATGCTTGCGGCAGCTATCCCCTTCCCTAGACCGGACATCACCCCGCCTGTGACGACGAGATATTTAGGCACGCCTTCCAATCCATTTTGATCGATAAAAATGATTCTATCCCCTTTTCTTGTCCACTAGAAAAAGCGTTTTATTTGGATCTTAGCTGCAATCATGGTGTGTCCCATGAGGGCTCGAGCCAAGTTGGTTGAGGGTTTCAGGTCGGTCGTAGACAACGGTAGGGGTCACAGCGTAGTCACAGATCTCCCAGAGGAATTGGGGGGCATGGATACAGCTCCGACAGCTCTTGAGCTTGCTTTAATGGCTCTGGCAGGTTGTATAAGCACTATATTCGCGATGGTAGCCCACGGAAAGAAGCTCTCCTTCGAGGACATGGAGGTCATCGTAGAAGCCGAGAAGTCCGAGAAGGATCACACCATCACGTCGGGGAAGATCAAGGGGATAGTCACGTCAAAGGAGCCCGAGGAGAGGGTTAAGAAGATCTGGAACGACACGCTTAAGATATGCCCTGTTGGAATCCTGTTTCAGAGGGCAGCCGTCCACTTCGAGCACGAGCTTGAGATAAGGAGGGAGTAGCTACCTACTTTGCTCGTACTCCACTATCTTTCTCACCCTCCTCAGATGCCTGCCTCCCTCGAACTCGGACGAAAGCCATTTTTCAACTATCCTCTTCGCCTCTTCCTCGCTGAGGATCCTCCCTCCCAGGCACAGGATGTTCGAGTCGTTGTGCTTTCTGCTGAGCTCTGCTGTTCTTTCGTCCCAGCAAAGGGCGGCCCTAATCCCTTTCACCTTGTTTGCCGCTATGCACATGCCTATCCCCGTTCCGCAGATCAAAATTCCCCTATCAAACTCCCCAGACGAAACTCGCTCCGCTACTTTAAAGGCTATGTCAGGGTAATCCGTCGGCTCCTCGCTTTCAGTGCCGAAGTCGACCACCTGATGGCCTTCCTTCAGGAACTCCCTCAACCTCTCCTTAAGCCTAAAACCAGCGTGGTCACTTCCTATAGCTATCCTCACCAAAATCACCGCTAATCTAAGGACTAGAGGATTTTATTTAAAGCTCTTCTTACGTTTAACGCAGCTTCACGCGGATCTTCGCTCCTAGTTATGTACCCTCCCACTATCACGACATCTACCCCGATCCCCCTTAGCATTGGGATGTTCTCAGGCCTTATCCCCCCAGCTACCGCCAGTTTAACTGAGACGAGCTTTGATATCTGCCTCAAATCGTGGAATGGGGTTTTTCCAGACCTCTGCTCGTCTATCCCTGTGTGGACGATCAGGTAGTCGACTCCCATCTTCTCCAGCTCCGTCGCCTTCTGGATCTTATCCTTAACCCCTATGAGGTCCACCATTACCTCGATCCCGTAGTCCTTCCTCGCCTCCAAGGCCCCCAATATGGTGGAGGTCGGGGCCGCTCCCAATATGGAAACAATATCTGCCCCTGCCTTTGCTGCCATTTCAGCCTCTAGGTACCCTGTGTCCATGGTTTTCATGTCCGCAACCACCTTTTTCCTTGGGAAAATTTCCTTTAAGGCCCTAACGCACCTAACCCCCTCAGATTTTATCAAAGGAGTTCCAGCTTCGAGGAAATCTACGACATCGGCCGCTTTCTCAGCTACCTTCAGGGCCTTATCCAGATCAACGAGATCCAGAGCCAGCTGAAGTTTCACCATTCTTGCCAGTTAACAAATCTCTTCGGTTCTTTAAATTTACTCCATTGGATCTCAAAGCATGATACCTTGGTAGTTCTTGAGAACGAACAAGCTTAAGTGCAGGCGATAAGAATTCCTTGGTGCCAAGTGTGGATGTCATGGAGGCCATCTTAGGGAGGAGAAGCGTTAGGAGGTTTAGAACAGACCTAATACCCGAGGAAGACCTAAGGAAGATCTTGGAAGCAGCTATATGGGCTCCATCTGCAGGAAACCTGCAGTCTTGGGAGTTCGTGATAGTAAGGGATCCTGCCAGGAAGCGGGATTTGGCCAGGGCTGCCTTAGGCCAGTGGTTCATAGCTGAGGCTCCGGTTGTCATCGTTGTCTGCGCAAACGAGGAAAGAAGTGCCTCGCGCTATGGCGATAGGGGAAGAAAGCTCTATTGCATTCAGGATACGGCTGCAGCGACGCAAAACATGCTCCTAGCAGCATACTCTTTAGGGTACGGAACATGCTGGGTTGGGGCTTTTGACGAGAGCGCAGCCTCCTCCATCATAGGAGCTCCTAGCGGAGTTAGGCCAGTAGCCATAATTCCTATAGGAAAGCCTGCTGAGACCCCAATACCCCCTAGAAGACTTCCTCTTGAAAAGGTTACGCACGAGGAAACGTTTTGAAGCCCTATATCCGATCGCAGTAGGCTGGCGCTTCCCCTGAAAAAGCCGTAAGGGACGATTGCCCGCGATAAAGTAAAGAATTTAAATCAATCAGGACGAGATAAGAGGACGCCAAAGGGGAGAAATGGGTGACAGCTGATGAATCCCGGACTTATAGCCACTTTGGTTGGAAGCATCGCCATGGGCTTCGTCGGCCTTCTAGCCTGGCTCGTCATGAAGGAGGATCCAGGAACTGAAAGGATGAGAGAGGTGGCTTCCTACATCCAGGAGGGAGCTGCTGCCTTTCTGAAGAGGGAATTCACCACCATATTCTACTTCGTCGTACCGCTGGCCCTCCTCCTCTGGTTCTTCCTGAGATGGGAGATAGCTCTTGGATTCGTGTTGGGTTCCATCTCCTCGCTTCTAGCCGCTTACATAGGAATGAGCATTGCGGTCAGGGCGAACGTAAGGACAGCTAATGCGGCAAGGAGGTCGGCTGCAGACGCGATGATAATAGCCTTCAGGGGAGGGGCGGTAACTGGGCTCTCCATAGTTGGGATGTCCCTCCTCGGCCTGGGAACCATGTTCTACTTCTTTAAGACCCCAAGCCTCCTGGTAGGCTTCGGATTCGGAGCCAGCTTAGCTGCGCTCTTCGCCCAGCTTGGAGGCGGCATATACACGAAGGCAGCGGACGTAGGGGCGGATCTCGTGGGGAAGGTTGAGGCGAAGATCCCTGAGGACGATCCAAGGAACCCAGCCGTAATAGCAGATCTGGTTGGAGATAACGTAGGGGACTGCGCGGGGAGAGGAGCTGATCTATTCGAGTCCTTCTCCGATAACATAATAGGTACCATGATCCTTGGGGTGGCTTTCTTCTCGTTCTACGGATTTAAGGCGGTGGCCTTCCCCCTGTTAGTAGAGTCAATCGGCGTTATAGCGACGATAGTAGGAATACTGTCCATAAGAAGGACGAAGAGCGTGACCACATCGCTTTACGCCACCCTCTTCATCTCGGGGATCATCTGCTTGGTGGGGTTCTACTTCTTGACCACCAAGTACATGCAGGACATATGCCTCTTCTACGCGGCTTCCCTAGGCCTAGCAGCGAGCCTAAGCGTCGCCCTCCTAACCCTGTACTACACAGGATCCGGGGGTAAAGTCGTCAGGAAGATAGCAGAGGCTTCAAAGAGTGGGGCAGCCATAAACCTGATAACTGGCTTCTCCTATGGACTTGAGAGCGCAGTAATGCCTGTTTTCATAATAGCGCTTGTTACAATTGCCTCCTACTTCATATGCGGGGGTGGTTTCAAGGGGATATACGGCATCGCGACCGCCACCATGGGAATCCTCTCCACGACTGGGATAGTGATGGCCTCAGACACCTTCGGTCCGATTTCCGACAACGCGGATGGAATAGCTGAGATGTCAGGAATAACTGAGGAGGTTGGAGAGTCGACGGAGATATTAGATGCTGTGGGAAACGTGACGAAGGCTGTCACGAAGGGTTACGCTATGGCGACGATGATGCTGACGGCGGTAGTCATCCTCTTCGCCTACCTGACGGAGGCAGCTACCCTCCTCGGAACCGAGATAAAGAGCGTGCACGACGTGATAGTGAACCTCTTCGATCCCATAAGCATAGTCGCCGTCATAATAGGCGCGACCATTCCGTTCCTTTTCTCGGCGTGGGCGATAAGGGCAGTAGGGCACGCAGCTTTTCAGGTCGTGGAGGAGGTTAGGAGGCAGTTCAGGGAGATAAAGGGTCTCTTGGAGGGAAAGGCGAAGGCGGATTACTCCACCTGCGTCGACATAACCACGAAGAACGCCCTTAGGGAGATGATACCTCCAACCATGCTTGGACTCATAGCCCCCGTC
>QMVU01000140.1 GCA_003661265.1 Thermoproteota archaeon
ATATCAAGGGAGATCGATTCGTCATCCAGGAAGATGACTAAGTCGCCAAACTCCTCTCTCAACCTGTCATGGATTTCGTCGTACTCCTCATTTCCGAAAATTGCTATGATCTTCTCGGCCCGAAGCTGGGAGATCACCTCTATCGTAGGACCATACCACTCAATCTTCCCCTTATTTATCAAGTCTCCAGCAAGCAAGACGAGTTTTGGTCTATCCTTCACCCTCTTTACAGCCGTTTTTAGGTCTTCAAGGTATTTTGGCGAGTGAATGTCTGCAGTTGAGGCTATGACGAGACCTTTTCCAGTAACTTCGCTCAACCCCAACCAAGGAAATTGGGGTGAGAAAATTTAAAAGGAGATTCATGTTCTCTGCTTCTCATTGATGAACCTTGCCCAACATAGTATGTCCATCGTGCAATGAGATAATCTATATGGAAGAGGATGATTATGACGGGGAGATGATGTGCCCGGAGTGTGGGGCACTGCTCTACGTTGTTATAACTGGCCACATAGTTGAAAAAGTAGAATTGTTGGGCGAGGGATTCGAAACAGGAGAATGGGAAGAGGACTTAGAGACTTGGACGGAAAAAGAAGAGGAGTGGTGAGGGCTCAAACGTTCTTGGCCCTCTTCAAGATGATTTCCCAGTTTTCATCCACTAGTTCCTGGAATTTCTCCAGCATCCACTTGTTCTCTGGAAGTAACATGTGTCTAAACCTACCCTGAAGTTTCAAGTACTCCTCGACGGGCTTCTTCCTCTCGGGGTTCTTCGCTATGGTTAGGCTTGGACCGGTGAGGTACCACTCAGAATTTACGACTTCGTACAAGGGGAAGAAGCATGTTTCCACCGCAAGCCTTGAGAGCTTGATTGTGTCCTTCGTATCTGTCCTCCACCCTCTTGGGCAAACTCCAAAAGCGTGGATGAAAGCCGGTCCCTCGGTCTCCAAGCCCTTCCGGAACTTCTTCAGGGCATCGACCCAGTAAGCTGGGGAGACTGTGGCCGCATATGGGATCCTGTGAGCAACTACTATGTCTACTATGGGCTTCTTAGTAAGGGGCTTCCCTTTTATCTTGCTCCCTACGGGCGTCGTTGTAGTCCAGGCTCCGAAGGGAGTCCCACCGCTCCTCTGAATACCGGTATTCATGTAAGCCTCGTTGTCGTACAGGATGTAAAGGAAGTTATGCCATCTTTCCAGCGCTCCGGAGAGGGCTTGAAGACCTATGTCGTACGTACCTCCATCTCCTGCTAGGGCAACGACGTCATAGTCTACGCTAACATCTGGGTCGTCTGAGAATCTTCCTGACCTCTGAAGCTTGTTCCTACCGGCATCTATACCAGCAGCTACAGCAGCTGCGTTCTCAAATGCCACGTGTATCCACGGTGTCTTCCAGGCCGTGTACGGGAATATCGTGGTCACTACTTCCATGCACCCAGTTGCGTTCGCGATGACCAGGGGCTTCCTCCTGGCCATCATGAGTTGCCTAAGTATAATGGCGCATCCGCAGCCTGCACAGGCCCTGTGACCTGGAAGTATTCCGGGATCCTCCTTCATAAACTTAGGGAGCTGCCTGATATTTGGGACAAATTCCTTGGCCATTTACCTCACCCCCTTGATCCTGAAAACGGGTTCGGGTCCCTTTACCCTGGCCTCCAGAACCTCTTCGAAGATCTTCTTTAGGAGCTTCGGTGGCATGTCCCTTCCTCCCAGACCGTAGACGAAGTCTATCATTGCTGGTGCATCCTTAACCCCGTAGAGCGTTGCGCATAGATCTGTGTAAAGCTGACCATAGTGCCCGAAGCTTATTCCCCTGTCTAAGACCCCGACGGCGTCGAAGTTGCAGAGAACCTTCTTTAACCTCTCCCTCGGGAATGGCCTGAAGACCCTCACCCTTATCGATCCAACCTTCTTTCCTTCCTCTCTAAGCTCGTCGACTATAGTTTTCGTCGTTCCCATTGTGGATCCAAGGCCCACAACGACGACATCAGCATCGTCTATCCTGTAAGGCTCGATGAATCCGTCGCCATATGACCTGCCGCTTATCTCAGCGTACTCCCTGTGAACCTCCTCTATCACCTTGTAGGCCCTCATCATCGCCTCTATCTGCTGCCTCTTATGCTCGAAGTAGTAATCGAACAAGTCCAGGGGTCCGAATGTTAGCGGATACCTAGGATTTAGCATTAAGGGAACCTCCTTGTCCCCGTGTATTTCAGGAACTTTGATCTTGGGAACCTTTCTAACCCCTAAGAACTCATGAACAACTTCATCTGGCAGCAGCGAGACGTTTTGAAGAGTGTGGCTTATGAAGAATCCATCTAACGTCACCATCGTTGGAAGTAGGACTTCAGGGTTTTCAGATATCTTAAAGGCCTGTATGGTGCTGTCATATGCTTCCTGAGCATCCTCTGTGTAGATCTGTATCCATCCGGAGTCTCTGGCTCCCATAGTATCGTTGTGGTCGCAATGGATGTTTATCGGTCCAGAAGGGGCCCTGTTTACGACTACCATAACCACGGGCAACCTGAGGGAGGCTGTTATGTACAGGATCTCGAACATAAGCTGAAGTCCGTTGGCTGCTGTAGCTGTAAAGGCCCTAGCTCCAGCAGCAGCTGCCCCTACGCACGCGCTCAAAGCGCTGTGCTCGCTTTCCACCTTAATGAACTCCATGTCAACCTCTCCGTTATGGACGAACTCGGAAATTCTCTCAACAATGAGCGTTTGAGGAGTTATTGGGTAAGCTGAGACCACATCAACGTTGCTCTGCTTTACGGCCCACGCAACAGCCTCATCTCCATTAAGGGCCATCATCCTTTGCTTAACAACCTTCTGCATAACATCACCTCACCATCTCAATGGCTTTAGCAGGGCACTCCTCAGCACAAATTCCGCACCCCTTGCAGTATTTGTAGTTAGGCTTCGGGACGCTTTCCCCGTCCCACTCGATCGCTGAATCGGGACAGAACATCCAGCAATTGCCGCACTTCACGCACTTCTGCTCGTCGATAACGGGCCTGAATACCTTCCAGTCCCCCGTGTGGTACTCGGTCGATTCTAGGAAGGGAATCCCGGCGATGGGTATCTCCTGCCAACCCCTCTTACTCATCCCGACTTCACCTCCTTCAGAGCTCTCTCTATTGCCCTTATGTTCTTCTCACCAACCTCTCCTGGCCACCTCTCCCTAACAACGGTCTTTATAGCATCTAATGGGACAACGGGGACTGCTTTAAGTAAAGCTCCGAGCATTGGCGTGTTAGTTATGGCCCTGCCCATTTCCTCAAGGGCTATGGTAGTCGCGTCCACAGTCCAAACCCTTACGCCTTCTGGAACCTCTAGCTTCTTCCTTATCTGATCAGGACTCTCTGGAGTGTTGACGAGAAGGTGTCCACCAGGCTCTATTCCCGATAATATGGCTTTAGCGTTCTCCAACAAGGTTGGGTCGATCACTATGACTATATCCGGCTCATATATGTTCGAGTGGATGACTATGGGCTTATCATCTATCCTGTTGTAGGCCTGAACCGGTGCCCCTGTTCTCTCCGGACCGAACTCTGGGAAGGACTGTGCATACTTGCCAGTTCTTATGGCTGCGGTGGCCAGGAGTATAGACGCACTCCAGACCCCCTGACCCCCTCTCCCATGCCATCGTATCTCAAGCATGGTAAAACGCCTGAGGAATTGAGAGCGACATTCAGTTAAAAAGTTGAAATAGAAGTGCAAATAACTTTTCTGAGGGCTTATTTTGGAATAAAGATGAAGAAAATTGGTGTTAGAGACCATTACCTCATTATAGCTAGGAATAGGAGCTTACACGGGACAGAGGTATTACAGGTGCCTTTGTAAATCCTTCTAACTCCACCCATTCAAAGGGTTGGGCGTCTACAAGGATGATCCTTATTCCTATGGGCCTCCTCTTTCTGAGAGCAAGAACGATCGCATCCTTGAATAGCATAGCTAACTCCTTCACCTTAACAGATGATGGAAGGAGCACCATATCCAAGCCAGCGACGCATACGGATATCGTTGAAACGAGGTCCATCGCTGAGATCATGCCTGAGGCTCCCAATTCCTTCAGCCTATTATCCTCGGCTAAGGGGAGCATGACCTCGTTAAATCCGGTCAAGCGGAGGTGTTCGGATAGCCTAGAAATCGATGAATTGAGCTTGTGAATCGCGTTAAAAGTTCCTGGCATGCCAAATGTGGTTCCAGAAAGGGCCTCTATGACCTTGGCAACGCTCTCCTCCATCCAAGGTG
>QMVU01000141.1 GCA_003661265.1 Thermoproteota archaeon
ATTCTGCTGTCATCATATTCCACCTTGACAGCAGGCTCTCCGAAATCTAAGGCACACCTCTTGAGGATCTTCTCCAAGGTAGGGTGATATGGGGCATCTAAGACCCGTAACATCCCGTTTTCATGAATTGCTTCAGCATTGGTTTTCTCTACAAGTTCCTTAGCTTCGATGCACTTCTGTGGATCGAAAACGTAGATGGGATAGTATCTATAACCAAGAGCGACTACTGGCTGCCACTTTGCATGCTGCTTTCCTCTTCCAAGCCTTGCTATGGCCTCCAAGGAAAGCCTTTCTCCTTTGTTCATGGCTATAATCGGTATGTCTGGATTTACTGGGTAGACCTCTGGATCTGAGCTTTCCAACTGGCGGGAGTATACTATTTCCTGCTCCTCTTGGGCAATAACGTCCAGTTTTAGCCTAACTGCGTAGTCTTCACCAAAGTCTAACACCTTGCGAGGAGTTCTTAGCGGAATCAGGGCCAGTCTATGGGCTATATATTCATCAAAAAAAGCAGTGGTGTTTGCAAAGAAGATAACTTCATCTACCGCTAAAATCGGTACTTCTGATTGAATCACTCTCCTATAAGCGTTAGCCATGGCCGGCTTGGTATTTTCCAATAAGAGTCTAACGAAATCAGGCCTATATTCCAGTATCTTACATTTCATAACTTAACACTCCCTTGAAAGTCATATGACGCAGTTAACATAGGCTATAAGCTTTACCCCACCATCCAGAGCCATATTTCATCCTCCTTCCTCTTTATCCCCACGTTTCTCCTTTAACACATCGGCCCATGGGTTGTCCTTCACAAATTCCTCAATGAGGTCCACGGAATACTCTCGTGGCTGTTGTTTTGCGTGCAATTCTCCTTTTATTTGAGGCTTGGGTCTAGGTGATTCCTCCACCACCTTCCTTTCATAGGCTCTTTGCTCAGAGGGTGCAGGAATCTCTGATAATTGCTGAGGCAAAGAGGTTCTAGAGGAGATAAGAAACCTTATGATCTCTTCTAAGAGGGATAGCCTCCTCTGTAGCTCATCAACAGTTTTCTCAACGTAATTTATCCTTCTCTCCTCTTCTACTCTCCTGATGACTCTCTCGAGAATTTCCTCCAACTTCTCCTCCGTCACCGGATATGTTCCCTTTAACTTCCTTCTCCTAACTTCTTCTGTTGCAGGACTCGTTCTCTGCCTCAGAACTGGTCTTCTAACGTTAGCATACCTGGATTTGATGTCCTTTGATGAGATGGAGGGAACTTCCGTTGACTTAGATTTCGATATAAGCTCCTCGATCGCTGAAGAGGGGATCTTCAACTCCGCTGAGTCTCTAATTCTGATGTATGGAAAGCCCTTGTTTTCCTCGTTTAAGCGTTCAACGATATCTTCCAATTTGTTGATCCAATCTCCAGGAACCCAAACATCGATATAGTCGACGGGAATTTCTCCCTCATTTAAACATCTGATCCTATCCCTTATGGCTTTAACAAATCCGCTGATGCTTTCAGGTACTACGAAAACAGCTAGAACATCCTTTCCTCCTTCAAAATCGTCGATATGAACGTAAACTGAATATTCATCATCCCCCGGCCTTAACAGCTCAACTCTGCTACCAAGTTTCCCTTGATACCAATTAAGCATGATGTCTCCAAGATTTCTGGGCGATGACATCAACCCACTTCTACCTGTGATTAAGTGAGATATAATCTATTAGACCCTCCTCCCTCTCCTTCCGTGGGGACGTCTAGTCCCATCGTGAGGGATGGGGGTTACATCCTCAACTCTTAATATGAGCAGACCAGCTCTTGATAGTCCTCTAATGGCAGCTGTCGCTCCAGGACCGGGAATTCTGCTCTTAATACCACCAGGAGCCCTTACCTTTGCTATTACTTGGGTAATCCCCTTTCTCTTAGCATCCCTAGCCGCAGCCATAGCGGCCTTCAGGGCCGCGTAGGGAGAACCTTCAAGCCTGTCTGCATCGACGAACATCCCTCCGCTATATATAGCGATGGTCTCAGCGCCTGTTATGTCGGTTATGTGAACTATGGTGTCGTTGAACGAGGAATAAACATGAGCTATCCCTATTCTTTCCTTACTACTCCTCTTACGAGACATATCAACACCTCATGCCGCTTCTTTAACGACAGACGACTCAGATGAAGTTGAAGATTCTTCAGGAGGCTGTTTAGTTTCAACTAAGCACTCTATGAGATCCTCCTCCTCGACCGGCACCATGTATCCTGGTTGCCTTATCCTCCTTCCAGCTACCCTAACTTTACCATGAACGATCAACTGCCGGGCCATATATGGTGTTTTCGCAAAGCCTTTCCTCCACACCAATGTCTGCAACCTTCTCTCCAGTATATTCTCCGTAGATAAATCCAGAACATCGTCTAAGACAGCACCCTCACCCAAGACCCCCATTCTCTGTAGTTTCCCTATTATAACGCGCTCTGCCTCTGCTCTCTGCTCTTTAGGAAGTTCGAGTAGCTTCCTGGCTATTCTCCTGTATTTCCTGGCTATGTAAGCTGCCCTCCAGAGTTCTCTCTTATTCCTTAAACCATAGAGGCCAGCAAGTCTAGCGGATTCTTCAAGAACCCTTCTATCCCAAGGTTTTCTAGGGCGTTCATACTTCTTTCTAGGTTTCTTAGGATCTCCCAACTAGATCACCTCTTCTTTCTCTTGTATCCAATCGTCCTGCCGGTTCTACCCGTGGTCTTTGTCCTTTGGCCCCTAACCTTAAGCCCTAAGTGATGTCTTATGCCCTTCCAGCTTCTTATGGCTTTCATCCTCTTTATATCCTTTTCAACAACGAGTCTAACGTCGTCTCCTAGGAAATGAAGGTTTTCGCCCGTCTCGTAGTCCCTCTGCCTGTTCATCATCCACCAAGAAATTCCATATCTCGCTGGATTCATCAGAATATCTTCTATCTGCGAAAGTCTCTCGTCATCTATCTCCCCTATTCTCACAAAGGGATCAATTCCAGCCACTCTAAGTACAGCGTTAGCGAACGACAAACCAACACCCTTTATATCCAAAAGGGCAGCTAGTGCTGGCTTAGTTCCATCCAGCGATGTTCTAGCCAATCTTACGATCCTCTTAGTCTCCTGCTCCAAAGTACCCCTCCACCTTCCTATTCCTCTTCCCACATCAAGTGGAATTTAATTGTTATGGCGCCGGGGGTGGGATTTGAACCCACGCGGCCCGAATGGGCCACGGGCTCTCTGTCAACATGGGCTCCAGGCCCGCCCCCTACCGGACTAGGGTACCCCGGCAGGCTAGAATTGGTAATATCCTATTTTTAAACTCTTTATCACCCGTCTAGGTGAGAAAACTCCAAACAGACTTTCGCTGAGATAAGGCCCTAGCTCAGGAATTAGGCCTAAGGCCATGGTATCCTCCTTACAGATTAATCTATGGCAGAGAAAAGAAAGTCTCTCTATTCTTATGACGTCAATCCTGTGACCCGATCTCGTTAAGGCCCGTTCTATTTCCTCCCTTAAAGCTCCGGTTACAACAAGCACATCCAAGCCCCTTCTCATTATTTCTAAGAAATCTTCCACTTGAGATTGAGACAGTGCCCCTTCTACCTTTTTATCCTCCACCTTCCTTACTTCGAACTCTAGCGGCATGTTTTCCGTGATTCCAAAGTGCTTTACGATCGTTCTAAGAGATAACCTCTTTCCGGCTGTCAAGGACTCTCTTAATGAGTAGAGGGGTATTAATGCGTCCTTGTCCTCGATAAAGGAATCCAAATATAGGCCATAGCCGACTTTTCCAACGTCTCTAGCAAACCCTTTCAGAACATCCCCTGGAGAGATCTCTGAAAGGCTCCTTACCTCCCCGTAAATTTTTCTTATGAAATTTGCTGCAGCAACCTCGTCCTGTCCACTTATCTTGACTCTCACCCATCCCTTAAAGAGCTCGAAATCAACTACCTCTATCTCTAAGTCCTGGATATACCTCATAACTTCATGGCCGAACCGCTCAAGTTTTCGTAAACGATGTCTTCCATATATTTTCTCTGCGAGTACGAGCTCAAGCATCTTCTATCTCCTTCAATAACCTGTCAATTAGCTTAATTGCCTCCTTTATCTTTTCGACAGCTTTCTCCCTATCAACTGGAACTAAAGACGCTCCGCAGACAGGACACAGGAACCCGCTCTCAGATCCAAAAGCTGCTTCCTCAAAGGATATCTTGATATGTGACGGGTCCGCAGCACAA
>QMVU01000142.1 GCA_003661265.1 Thermoproteota archaeon
GAAGCTCTATTCTTAATCGAAGAGATCCTCGGCACAAGGGTTCGCCCCTCAAGCTCGGCGTCCCTTGTGATTCACGAAGGGGTTGAGGACATCCGCTTACCAAGCAAAGAGGCCTATTCTCTCGAAGTATTGCCAAAGGAAAGGCGGATAGACCTTCATGTCTCAAGCAGCAGGGCTCTCCTCTACGCCCTGGAGACCATCAGGCAATTGAGTTCGCCGAATGATGGTGGACTTAGGATCCCAGAGGCTAAAGTGCTAGATTGGCCCCTTTTCCAATTTAGAGGGGTTGTAGAGGGCTTCTACTACGATCCATGGTCTTGGAACCAGAGAAGGGAGGTCATCAGGAAGTTATCTCTTTTTAAGATGAACTCCTACATCTACGCGCCTAAGCACGACCCCTATCACAGGGAGAGGTGGAGGGAGAGATACCCTGAGGGCTGGATTACCGAGTTCGGTAAGCTAGTATCTACCTGCAAGCGTTGGCACGTCGACTTCTTCTTCGCGCTTAGCCCAGGACTCAGCGTAATTTACAGTAGCAGGGAGGACGAGGAGCTCATCTTGAGGAAATTCCTGGAGATGGCGGAAATTGGGGCAAATGGCTTCTGTCTGTTTCTTGATGACATACCGGAGAAGCTAGCCCATTCAGAGGACTTGGAGAGGTACTCCAGCCTAGCTGAGGCCCAAGCGGATCTGGTAAACAGGATCCTCAGGAGACTTAGGAAGGAGGTTCCTGGAGCAAAAATGATGTTCTGCCCGACGAGGTACGCTGGAACAGACTTAGGGAGCTACTTTGAGGAGCTATGCAGGCTCATGGACGAGGAAGTTTTGATAATGTGGACGGGACCTCAGGTCTGCTCCAAGAGAATAACAGTTGATGACGCAAAGAACTTGGAAAAAGAGGCGGGGGACAGGCTCGTCATATGGGACAACTACCCTGTGAATGACTACGCTAGGAACAGACTGAACCTAGGGCCCTTGAAGGGAAGAGACCCCCGCCTCTATAAGTTGATCAGGGGGGTGTTCTCCAATCCAATGAACGAGCCCTACGCGTCTTTACTTCCACTAGCCACGTTTGCGGACTACTTATGGAACCCAGAGAGCTACGACCCAGCTGATTCCTGGAACAGGGCCCTCAAGCTGCTTTACGGAAACTGCTCCGAACCCGTTGCTTTCCTCTCAAGGCAGCTCGGCAGCTCAATACTCTGGCCTGAGGAACCTGAGGAGTTGAGAATTCTGCGAAAGCTAGCTGATAACCCAGAGGAAAATGAGGAGCTCTCAAATTACTTCTCCAAGCTATCTTCCCTTAAGGAGAAGCTGGAAGCCTGTGGAGGGAAAGTGTTAGATCTCTTAGAGGAGGCCTCAGCGTACCTAACCAAGCTCCACCTTTATGGGGAGGCTGGGCTGAAGCTGCTAAGGCTCAGCGAAGAGCGAGGTGAGAGGGCCTTTGAGCGTTGGGTTGAGTTTCTGGGGCTGTTGATCTCGGCTGAGGACATCAGGGAAGCTGCTGGCGAGGTGCCACACTTTGATGAGAGGGGCTGGAGGATATCTGGAAGAAGGTTCCTTTGCGAAGCCCTTCTAGATGCATCAAGGGAGATATTTAGGAGGAAAGGGTGGCCCTCCCTCCTCCTGCTCCCCTATTCCACGATCCGTTATCAAGTGGATGGGTGTTCACCCTGGCACATGATAGATGGGAGGCTGGACACCTCCTACATGACCACCAGGAAGGTAAGGTCGGGAGATGTTGTCGGAGTTGATCTAGGGGATTCCCTCCAGATAAACTCGGTTCGCATAGAAGGAGGACGGGAGGGTCAGAGGGAATCCATAAGGGGGATGCTGCAGTACTCCACAGACGGGAACTACTGGAGGGATTTGGCTGAGGTTCGAACCCCCGTCTTCGAGGTGCGATTCAGCGACTTGAGGGCGAGGTACCTGAGGGTGCTCTCTGAGGCTACAGAGAAACCAGTCTCCATATCCCTCTTCCAGGTTCAGACGGTACCCTATAGCGTCAAGGCGAGTAAGGGCTCTAAAACGACTCCATACTGTTTGATAGATGGGAGGCTGGATACTTACTTCGAGATCAGGCGAGCTGAACCAGGCGACTGGGTGCTCATCGACTTGGGCGAGTACAAGTGGGTGGAGGGCGTGCTCATATTTCAGGACCCAACGTACTTCGCCAGAGATCTTAGGATCCTCGGTTCAGATGACGGCAAGCGCTTCAAGTCATTTGGGAGGGTAAGGAGGATTGTTCAGGGGGTTAAGATAAGTGAGGAGCTGAGGTACCTTAAGCTAGAGGTCTTAAGGGAGCAGGGGCTAGCGAGGATATACCAGGTTCAAATTACTTAAGGAAGCTAGACTTTGGCCAACCACTTCAGAGCTTGGACCCAGAACCTGTCGTAATGTTCCCCTGATGAAGTTTATTCCCTGGTGCGGCACCAGATCGCTTATGAACACCATCACCCTGCCCTTACCGAACTCGCCTACGACTATCAACGGGTCGTCCTTTCGCTCTCCTTCCGGACATATGGTGGCCAGAACTTCCGAGCCCTCCTTAGCGCTGACCTCATTGTACCCCAGGAAGGGGGACATTCCTCCCACGGTATCCCCTCATGATGGGATGCTCGGGTTTAGGGCCTTCACGTAAGCTCCTTCAGGGCACTCAACCCTGTCGTCGTAGGTGTCGAGCATCTCTACGGGAGCACTTCCCTTATCGCTGTCCTTCTCCAAAGCCCTCTGCTGTACCTCCTGTTGAAGGTCACCCAGCTTCCGGCGTAAAGAAGGCCTCCCTCCTTCACATATTTCACGATCTCTTTTATCCTGTTAGGCCCTTTTACCGTGCCTTTCCACGTTAACGCCTCGTAAGAAAGTGGGATAAAACAGAAAGACCGCGCGCTGATAAGTAAAAAGGATCTAGGCTTTTTCTTGGATCTTCTTGAACGCTGACTCATGAGCTTCGTTGAACTCCCTTGCGAGGACGTCCATTATGATCACGTCATGCCTGCCGTCGGGCTGAAGTACGGCTTTCCTTAATCTCCCGACCTCCTTGAAGCCTGCCTTTTTGTAGCACCTTATGGCCCTCTCATTGAAGTCCTTAACTATTAGCCAAACATGATGGAGGCCCAGGATGTTGAAAGCGTAGTCGAGCATCAGAATCGTGGCTTCCGTCCCATAACCCTTTCCCCAGTACTCCTTTCTACCAAGGAAGATCCCAAACATCGCCGACCCATCGTAAGGGTCTATGCGATCCAAACCTACGACTCCTATCACCTCCTCCTCTGGTAACGCGACTATGGAGAATTGCCTCTTGCTTGGGTCTCTCCTCACGCTTTCATACCACTCCTCCTCTCCCTCAGGGGTAATGAGCCTCCTCATAGAAAGGTAGATGTTTACTTCGGGGTCGTTAAGCCAGCTAACGAAGAGGGAGAGATCTTCCCTGGATATTAGGGATAGAGCTACCTTCTCTCCTCTTATCACGTAGTACCGGGGCATTACTCGAAGATGTCTTCAATCGTTAAAAAACAAAATTCATTTCGTGGCTACTAATCCTCCATTTCCTCCAAAAGCTTCTTAATCCTGAGTAGTTGTTTCTCAAGGAGCTCCTTTTGTTTCTCCATTATTTCTAACTGCTTTTCTATCATCCACTTCTGGTATTCCAGCATTTCCCTCCTTCTTTCCCTGTCAAAGGGAGGCATCATTGGGATCGGGAAAGTTCTCTGTGGCTGCTGCATGAACGGTGGATAAGGCATTGTAGGAGGCATTTGAGGCGCTTGAGGCATTGGAACTTGTTGCACCTGCTGACCGGAGACGAACCTGTTCACAGCTTCCTCAGCAGTTAGTCCGGTGGCTCCTGGAACGACCATCACGCCTCCTTGGACCAAGTAGGAGTAGCTCATCGGGTTCAACATCCCAGTTATCAGGACGTTTGTTCCCCTTTCAAGCACTATTTGAACAGCATTTGAGCCGAAGAAGCCAGTCTTAACCTCAACAACTTCGACTTCGCTCATGGTATCCGAGTCTATGAAAGTGATTGTAGGAGATATCTCAAACACATGACTTACCCTAGCTCCCAACCCTCCAGGCTTAGTAGTGGATACTGCTATCAGCATTTGGATCACCAGAGCCACCAGAAGTAAGGCATGTAGAGTGGGAATAGGAGCCAGCTAAAGGGGTAGGTCAGCCAGTACCACCA
>QMVU01000143.1 GCA_003661265.1 Thermoproteota archaeon
AGTATTAAGGAGGTATTGGTCTCCCTTACACCTTCTATGCTATGGAGTCTCTTTAGGAGTTCATTTAGTTCCTCGCTATTTCCAGCAAGAAGCTTCACTATCACGTCGTAGGGCCCAGTTATCGTGTGGACCTCCAAGACGCTTTCCCTCATCCTCTCCTGTATCGATTTAGCCACCGCAAGGTGCTTTCCTGGCTCTGTTTTTATCATAATCATGTACTTGTAGGGCTTTCTGAGCTTGGCATGGTCCACTATGGCCGTATAGCCCTTAATTATCCCGAATTCCTCTAGTTTTCTGACCTTCTTCATTACTCCTGCTGGACTCATTCCCAATTTCTTTGCTATGCCGGTATAGGTTATCCTACCGTCCTCTACGAGCATTCTCAAAACTTTTATCTCCTTGTCCCCAATACCTCTCCGTCTCTGCATTTTTATCTCCCAACAGTTTTGAATCACATTAGGACAAGCCAACAATAAAAAAGGTTTATTAAAAAAATCAAATGAACGCTCCTCCATCAAAACACCTAAAATTTATGTACCTCCATCACATAAACTCCTGGGCCCGTAGCTCAGCATGGTAGAGCGCCGGGCTTTTAAGCAGTTATCACGAGGATACCCGGAAGTCGCGGGTTCGAATCCCGCCGGGCCCGCCTCCACTTCTTATGAGTCATCTTAGTGTATACCTCCTGGATTTACGATTCTGCGTCCTGAAAAGCTGAGATCTACTGTGGAAACAATCGGACTTCCAGCTAATTTGCGCTTAACGTATAACAATGGAGATGTATATTCGCCCATGTTGAAAGATCACGCTCTTCTTGCAAGCATCAGAACTCCATGAAATATTTTAAAGGAGAAGATTTGCCTTCTTTGACGTAGTAGGATTAACCGAGTTATTTAAAAGCCTGTTAAGGTGGCTTAGGGAAGATGGTTGACTTCTCAGCTGTGATGAGTATGCTTGCTATGCTACAACAGAATACGGATGATTGGTTCTCATGGATGGTTTTCATGTTATTTATGGTAATTCTGAACTTTTACGCGGGAAAATTGCAGATACAGGTTTGGATGGGCCAGATTGGTAGGGCACTTGATCAGCTAAACAGGTTTAGGCTTGAAGCTGAGAGGGAATTCGTTGAGACGGCCTCGAAATACGGAAAGGAGAAGGAGAAGATAAAGAAAGCTTTGGAGCGCTTCATTGGGTTTTTTATGATGCTGCCCGAAACCATAGATCCTGCAGGCGCCGTTTTGAAGCTGGATCATATTGTCAGAAACAGGGAGGACAGGCTGAACTTCTTCATCAAGGAGGTTGCGCCCAAGTCCGATGACGTCGCCCTTGCAAACCTCAGGGACTTGTTGGAGAGCACTATAGCCCTAGATTTCATATTTAGGGTAGTGAGGCACTACTTCGTCCTAGGCAAGAAGACCCAGAACATGATTTACATAGCCCAGATCCAGATGCTGCTCCCGGAAATAATGAGGATGGCCAGGGCGTACAGGATGGCCGCTGAGGCCTCGAAGAGAGGTCTACCCATGGGGGACGGAATAGGTCCCTTGGTGGCCCTAAGGCTGATAGGTAATTCTGAAGTCATAGACTTCGGCGAGAACGTTGTAGGAGCGGAGCTGGACATAGAGGGGAGGCGTGTCCTTGTTCTAAAGGCAAAGGGACCAGGTGGGGAGATAGGAAGGCCTGGTGAGGCCTTAAAGAGGATAATCGAGTCAAGGGCCGGGAACGTGAGCAGGATAATGATGATAGACGCTGCCATGAAGCTCGAGGGTGAGAAGACAGGGGAGATAGCTGAGGGTGTGGGGGCCGCAATAGGAGGAATTGGAGTGGAGAAGTGGAAGATTGAAGAGGTCGCTACGAAGTACGGGATACCCCTTGATGCCTTCATAATAAAGGAGGATTTTGCTGAGGCCGTTGCTGCCATGACTAAGGAGATAGCGAGCACGGCCAATGAGGTTGCGAACAGGGTCAGGGAGGCCATCTTGAGCAGGACATCTGAGGGGGATTTCGTAATCGTCGTCGGCGTCGGGAACTCAGCTGGAATAGGTAACAGGTTGGAGGTCCCTGGGATTGCCAGCTAAGAAGGAGGAAGTTAAGATAAGTGTGGGGTGGTACTTCATCTGGATAGCGTTAATAGGCATGTTGACGCTTTTCTCGGTCCTAATGATATGGTATGGGCTGAAGAAGGGGAATGTTGAGGACACAAACTCCCTGTTTAAGGTAATTGCAGGGGTTATGGGGATAGGAATTGCAGTAAAGACGTCCATGGATTTGGTTAAGGCTATTAGAGGGATAAAGGGACCTAAATGGAGGTACATGACCCTTGTAAAGTGCGTGAAGTGCAACTTCAAGTCTGAAAGGGAGTTCAGGGAGGGGGAGTACGTAGGAAAGAAGTGGGACAAGCCCTGCCCAGCTTGCGGAGCTCCCATGATAATAGAATCCATCTACGCTAAACCCCCTGAGGAGAGGCGCTCGTTAGTATGAGGGAGAAACGTGCAAACCGTTCGCGCACCAGAGTCATGGTCGTGCCATGCGTCGTCATCCTGAATGGGCAGGGAAAGGTTCTGATTTTGAGGAGAGGAGCCAGGAAGAGGTACTCAGGAAAATGGGAGCTTCCTGGAGGAAGGCTAAGGTTTGGTGAGAGCCCCAGGGAGGCTGCTTGTAGAGAACTGAGGGAGGAAACCGGGTTCTGCATAGATCCAAAGAGCATAGTATCCGTTGACACGTACTCCTACACGTATGGGAACAAGAGGTCTGCTGTGCAGTTCGTAATACCCCTTTACGTTTCTAAAGCGGAGGGAGAACCAGTACTGACCCCAGAGGAGCACGACGATTGGTGTTGGATGACCTTGGAGGAGATCAAGGAATTGGAGGAGAGGGGAGAAACCCTCACCGGCGTATACGAGATGGTGATGGGGGCCCTTAAGAGGGCTAGGGAAGTTGGCCTGTTAGGCTCCTAATCCCATCGATTCAAGGACTTCGGATATCTTAGCTCCCCTCAAGATGGTCCTGAGGATGAGAAGATCTTTCTCCCCAGAATCCCTTTTGGAGAGGGCTGAGTATCCGATCACCCTTCCAGTTGGTTCGTCGTAAACTATATAGGCTATTTCATCTCCTTCCTCGATCTTCTTCCTGTTAGGAGAGAATCCAGCCTTTTCAGCCTCTGGGGATGTGAATCCAATTGATCTCACGTAGATATCCCTGAAAAAGACATCTTTTTGATACCTTGGGGTCTTGAGTGCGGCCTTTGAGCCCTTTATCGCGTTAACGCTGTTGTACGCCATGATGGTCGCCACAGTTCCCAGTCCGAAGTAATCGATCCTCCCCGTTATGGGATCGTAGCAATTGCTCACATCTCCTATCGCGAATATCCTCGGATCTGATGTCCTCCCTTGCTTATCTACCTTAACGTTATCCCACCAAAGCTCAAGACCCGCCTTCTTCGCTATTTCAGAGTTGGGTTTGACGCCGGTTGCGGATATCGTTAGGTCCGCCCTCACCTTCCCATCGTCAACCACCGGGCCATCCTGCTCCAAGCTCTTTATCTTCCCGTGCACGAACTCTATCCCCCTCTCCTTCAGCCTTTTTTCGAGTTCTTCGGAGAGTTCGGGCTCTAAGGACTTTCTTATGAGCCTTGACCTAACTATCACATATGGGAGGAGACCCAGATCCTTACAAGTCTGTGCTGCATGTAAGGCGACGTAGCTGGCGCCTATAATGGCCACTTCCTGTGGCCTCTCAGCGAGGAGATATTCCACATCCTCCTTCCTCCTAAATCCCCTTGCGAGCTCCCCTCCTGGGACTGGCGGTTTGGAGGGCTCTGCTCCGGTGGCCAGTATCAGGTAATCATAGGGTATTTCGCCTGACTTCTCTGTTAAGAGGGTTTTGTTCGTCCTATCTATTTTTATGGCCCTGTCCCTCGTTATCTCCACACCATTGGACTCCAAGTGGCTTGTGTCAAGCGAGATGTCGAGCCCGTGGGCCACATACCTTATCTTATGCCTTACGTAGATGTCTTCATCCCCTATGAGCCTTACTTTAGCATCTGGGATGAACCTCACAGCATCCCAGGCCGCAGCAACACCTCCTATCCCCGATCCAACTACTACTATGTTAAGCGGGCACATTTCCGAGAAGGGATGTTGGAGAACATAATAATTATTTAGTCAAAGACT
>QMVU01000144.1 GCA_003661265.1 Thermoproteota archaeon
GTGAGGGGGATAGGAAAGAAGATAGCAAAGCACGTTGTCGAGGTGTTCACAACTCCTTACGAGGAGGCGAAGGAGATCAAAGTGGGCAGGAAGAGGAGCTTACTTTACTGGGAGGAGTGACTTTGAGTCCTTGCAAGGATGAAGTCGTCTTCCTTCTTTTTAGCAAACTTAGCAGATAAACTTCCAGCCTCATTCAAGGTCCCTCGTTTTGTTTCAGTAAGGAATTACATCGGGAGGCTGAGCAACCTTATATACCGCGTTTAAAGTTAATTTGATTACGGATAAACAGGAAAAAGTATTTGTCATCCTTCCTTCTTTTAGGAATTTTATTTGTGCCCCTTCTAAGTGTGGCGGGCTCAAATGGGGAGATCAGGATTAAGGTAGCCATATTTTCGAACAGCGCTGATCTTGAAACAGCTCTCGACTTGAGGGACTTCCTCCTCAAAATGGGGTTTGATGCATCCGTATTCGGAGCTAAAGACTTCAACAGAATCGTAAGCCTCGGAGAAGTTGACGTGGCCATAATTCTTGGAGGACCTCTAGCATACGAGGGAATTGGGGAGATATCAGCCCTGTACCTAGATGAGGACGTCAAGAGGAGGCTAGTAAAGGAGAAGGGGTTTTACGGGTACTGGATAAGGGATATAGTGGATGAGGTGATTGTCTGCGTAGTAATAGCAGGAGACACTAGGGAAGGCACGAAGAGAGCTGAGGAGGAATATAAGCTGAGGGGGATAGATGAGACAATACTTAAGGTCTCGGTATCGCTGAATAGGGACTTAAGTAAGGAGGAAGTTACGATCCTGAGGGAAAAGGGATTCGAAATCCTCCTATTTAAGGGAAGAACCCTTTTAGGAAGGGCTTCCCTTAGGTCCATCTCAGAGATATCCGAACTCCCATTCGTCGAGGAGATAAGTCCCATCTGCCTATCGGACCTAAAAGTTGTGTTGGTAGTCGTTGGCTAGGCAGTTCTAGGGATCCCGGGTGAACATCTCGCTTATGGAACTTAACACGAAGTCTGGCTTTATGGCAGAGGACCTAAGCTCTTCCTCCCGTGTTACTCCAGTAAGAACTAGGAGAGATTTCATACCAGCCCTTCTGGCTCCTTCTACGTCCGTATCGATCCTATCTCCGATTACCAGCACCTTATCCCTACGAAGGCCCAGCTTCTTCAGGGCAATATCGAATATGTGGGAGCTCGGCTTCCCTACCACGATGTCTGGCTCCTTCCCGGAGGCGGCGCTTATGGCAGCGATCATGGAGCCAGCTCCAGGGAGCAAACCCATCTCGCTTGGGAAGGTCTTGTCACCATTTGTAGCGACGAAGAGGGCTCCACGCCTTATGGCCCTCATGGCGGTAGCTATCTTCCAATAATTGAACTCCCTGTCCATACCAACTATCACGAAGTCAGCTCCACCCTTCCAGCACTCCTCTCTCGTAAGAACCCTCAACCCTTGACCTTCAAGCTCCTCCACAAGACCTAACTCGCCCACAACGTAAGCGCTTCCCTTTCCATATTTCTCTCTCAGCAGTAAAGCGGTGGCATAGCCGCTGTTCATTATTTCCCCTATATCGACATCGAGCCCTAAACTTCTGAGCCTTCTCTCATAATCTTTCCTGCTCCTCATAGAGTTGTTTGTGACGAACATTATTTTTAGCTCTAGTTCCTTTAGTTTTCTAACTGTTTCTATTGCCTTCTGAATAGGCCTTTTTCCAACCCATATTACTCCATCTAAGTCCAATATAAGCCCAGAAAAAGCCTCAAACTCTGGTCTAAGCCTCATAAAAGAGTTCACTCCCTTTTCCCTACATGAACTCAGGATAGTTAAGGGAAAGAGCTATTAATGTCATAAGTTTTATACTCAAGGTAGTCATGACCGGGATTCAGGAGTTGAGGGATAGGCTAGCTCAAATCCAACTCGTTGCCTCCATATCCGGAGAACCTGCTTCTAGGCTCTATGAAGAAGTCCTGACCGAGCTAACTTCTGTTGGTTTTATTCCCTCAAGAAGAGCAGAGGGACATGCCCTTTTCCCTTGCGAGAATGCGGACATATTGGGCTTGCCCCACATAAGGCTGGCTAACTTCGGAACAATGATCTCATTGTGGATAAGGGGTCCATACGACCTAAGCAGGGATAAAGCCGAAATGGCCGGTCTAACTGCTGAGGAACTTTATGAGAGGATTCTTGTAGGTGCTCGTAGGGCAGCGGAGGTCTTCGAAAGGTTTAGGGGGATAGCTTCCTCAGTTCTGGTCTCTTTGCCTTTAGATGTCTAACTTAATCTACTGAGATCCCTCTAGTATCCTTATAGCCTCAAGAGCAACCTTAGTCTCAAGTTCTATTGCCTTTTGAACCCTCGGATCCAGTTCTCCCTTTTTCTCTCCTTTCTTAAACTCGCCCTTCCTCGTACCCTTCACGATATTCCCATCTACTGCGAGAATGGCTCCAGCCCTAAGTTTCTTTATCTGAGATAAGAGGAATATCACAGATGCCTCCATTTCAAGCGAGAGAACTCCCAAAGAGCTCCAAGACTTGACTGTTTCTGCGTTCTCAGCATAAAAAGCATCTCCAGTAACCACAATCCCTGATCTGACCTCTATCCCAAGACTCTTTGCAGCGCTCAGTAAAGCTCTAACAACATCAGGACTTGCAACGGCAGGGTATTCTGGAGGTGCATAAGCCCTTGTTGTTCCATCAGCCCTTACGGCTGCTGTAGCAACTATTATGTCTCCTATCTCTATTTTAGGCTGTATAGCTCCTGTAGTTCCTACCCTTATGAAGCACTTTGCACCTATCCTAGCCAGTTCCTCAACCGCGATAGCTGCTGCAGGACATCCAATTCCTGTCGAAGTCACCGAAACTAGTATTCCCTTGTACCTTCCAGTAAAAGTCACATACTGTCTGTACTCAGCTACGAGCCTGTATTCGTCGAAGAACTTGGCTATCTTCTCCGCCCTCTTAGGATCTCCTGGAAGAAGAACGTACTTGGCAATATCTCCGGGGCCGCACATGATGTGTGGCTGAATTCCCATAAGATCTCATTTTTTTAACACATAAATTAAAGTTGTTGGAATTGAATTGGGACAACGAGGCGAGAACTCCAGAGTTTATCGCTTATGTCTTATCATATCTTAGGATCCTACCGTATCTGCTGTATAAATGCCAAATGAAGAGAGTAAATATCCACATCGTGAAGTCAACTCCTGACTCTATCAATAATAAGCTGTGGGATGCCGCTAGCAGATAACCGATCATAGAACACCAACACTGGTACTTCTTTAGCATGCTATATCCAACCCCTAACATCATCCCAAAGTATATCATGACGAGGGCTATGCCAATTAGACCGAAATCAAGAGCAGGAGCTCCAATTAAAGTGGACGTAATGCTCTGATTGTAGCCATATATCACCTGGCCAACTATTTCCCTTGATCTGGGCGGACTAAAGGAGGCTGAACCTCGAGTTAAACCGAAAGGATAAGCCATTTCTAGGATCTTATCTAGGGTATTCAAGGCAAATCCGGCTCTATAGAATAGAGTTTCTAGGGGATCTAAGATCCATTCCGGGGGAACTTTTACGTAACCGACTATAACAACAATCACTACTAATAGAATTGAGACAAAAATCGTTGTCTGTAAATTCAGCAGTCCTCTATACCAGAAGGCCATAATGAGGATTAACAAGATCCCCATAGGCTCAAATCTGAATCCTAACAGGCTGAATAGAAAAGATCCAAGGGTAGCTATAAAAACAAGGACTCTTTCTTGCTTTTTAGAAGAAACTAATGCACAAAAGCCATAAACAAAAGTCATGTAACAGAAAGCCCTTACTATCGACAAATTAGCTTTTTCTCTCAAATTAGTATCAAAAAGAGGAACCCCCCCGAGCCAGATGAAAAATAGGGAGAGAGTAACTAAACTAACTATAACTAAAACCATGGGAATTTTCTTTGGGGGTTCTTTGGAATGAGAACTTAATCCCAGATTTAGTGATAAGCATAAAGCGAATCCTGTTCCAGAACCAAATAATAAGCTATGGTTAAGTTTCCAAATTTCGAAGGTTACAGAAATAAATATCAGGACGAGAGTCAGTATTTGAAACAAAAAACTCGATATGAGCCTAAGAGGTAATTTCTCACCAAGCCTTTCTCCA
>QMVU01000145.1 GCA_003661265.1 Thermoproteota archaeon
GATCCATCTGAAGTGACCAGGCTGATGGAGAGGCACAACTTGAGCTACTCGGTTCATGCGCCGCACTACGACCTCAACATAGCTGGGTTAAACGAGGGATAGGGCTTGAGTCCTTAAGGCAAAAACAGGTTAATCGGGGATTCTGTCCTTCGATATAAGATCTTCGTAAGTTTCCCTCTCCCTAACCACGCTCACCTTGTCCCCGTCGACGAGTACCATGGCTGGCCTTGGCCTCGAATTGTACTGGCTGGACATGCAGATTCCATAAGCCCCAACATCCAGAATGGCCAGAAGATCTCCAGCTTCCATTTTTGGAAGCCTGACGTCCCTTCCAAACACGTCAGAGCTCTCACAGATGGGACCACCTACGTCATACCTCTCCTCCCCTTGAGGCTTGTTCACCGGAACTATCTTGTGCGTCGCTCCGTACATGGCAGGTCTGATGAAGTCATTCATCCCGGCATCTACGAGAACCCATTTCCTGCCGAATATCTCCTTAACGTAGTTCACCCTCGTAAGGAGGACGGATGAGTCGGCCACAATGTACCTTCCGGGCTCGAAGATAAGCTTTGGCTCCCCTAGATCGAGTTCTTCTGCCTTCTCCCTGATTACTTTAAGCAAAGCGTCTGCATACTCCTTCAGGTGGTCCTTTCCTTGAGTTACACCTAGCCCACCTCCCAAGTCTAAGTATTCCAGCGTTATGCCCATTCCCCTTAGCCTGGATGCCAAGTCAAAGAGCTTCAAGGCTGCGCTCTTGAAGGAATCAACCTGGGTTATCTGGGACCCTATGTGGATGTGAACTCCCTTAACTTCGATGTTTCTCATCTTCATTGCCATCTCATAAGCCTTGAGAGCGCTCTTGAAGTCCAGACCGAACTTGGAGTGCCTCGCTCCGGTCACATCGTGAGGGTGCGTCCTCACAGGGACGTCTGGGTTAAGCCTTACCCCTATCCTCGCCTTCTTCCCGAGCCTTGAGGCTATCTTCTCTATCTTCCTAAGCTCCTCCAAAGACTCAACGTTTATAGCCCCAATTTCCTCCTCTATAGCCATCCTAAGCTCCTCCTCTCCCTTGCTAACTCCATCGAAAACTATCTTCTCCGGATCAACTCCAACCTTAAGGGCTATGTAGAGCTCCCCTCCGGAAACCACCTCAGCTCCAGCACCCTCATCCTTGAGGATTGAGCAGACCGCTAAGTTCGGGTTTGCCTTATACGCATAGGCGATGAGGACGCGGGGATAGGAGCTGAAGGCGTCCCTGAACCTCCTGTAGTTTTCCCTTATCCTTTGAGCATCAACCACGTAGAGAGGAGTCCCAAACTTCTCGGCAAGCTCAACCAGATCATGTCCTCGGATGCAAAGATGCCCTCCCTCGTTTATCCATAGGTTCCCCTCTACCTGCCTTCCCATCCCACTACATCTGGTTGGGGGAAAATTTAAGGGGTCCCCTCTTTTCCCGGTCGAGCACCTGATCTCAGAAAGCAGGCTCTCTTAAAGCCTTTTCAAGGGACTCTAGGGTCGGATGAATTATAAGGGGCTTTTTCAAGATCATCTCAACTGACTTAATGTCCTTAAAGCCGCTGCCCGTGATCAGGCATACTACCCTGTCTGATGGATCTATCACACCCTGATCAACCAGTCTCTTCGCAGCAGCAAGGCTTATGGCCCCTCCTGGCTCGGAAAATACCCCTTCCTTTGCTAAGAGTCTCATTGCATCGAGCACCTCATCGTCCGATGGGTCATCGCAGGTTCCCTCCGACTCCCTTATGGCTTTAAGGACCAAGGAGCTCTTAGGCCCTGGATTAGGGACAACTAGACTCGTCACTATAGTCTGACCTGGAGATACGGGTTCAGCTACATCTTTTCCATCCCTAAATGCTTTAACAGTTGCTGCACATTCCTTAGGCTGAACTCCAACTAGCTTCGGGGTTCTAGAGATTAACCCCAAGGAGATCAGCTCCTTGAATCCCTTCCAAGCTGCTATGAGGGCATTTCCCCCAGCCATTGGGATGATGAACCATTCAGGTGGATCCCACCTAAAGGCCTCGCTCAGCTCGTATGCATAGGTCTTCTTCCCCTCGTTTCTGTAAGGGTTAATCCCGCCTATCGAGTCCATCCATCCGAACTTAGAGCAGGCTTCCCTGTACAACCAGTAGAACTCGCTCATGGATTTAGCCCTTACCTTAAGGACTAAAGCTCCGTGGACAAGGGCCTGAACAACTTTTCCCTCCGGTGTAGTCTCAGGAACCATTACCACAGCCTTAAGGCCTCCCCTTGCCGCATAGGCAGCGAGGGAGGCAGCAGCATTTCCGGTTGATATTATGGCTACGGTTTCCACACCCAATTCCTTCGCAACGCTCACGTTTACTGAAGTAGACCTGTCCTTGAGAGATCCTGTTGGGTTCACCGTTTCGTCCTTCAGGTAGAGGTTCCTCATCCCAACCTCCTCGTTTATCCTCCTACACCTGATGAGGGGGGTATCTCCCTCACCCAGAGTAACGACGTTCCTCTCTTCCTCTATGGGAAGGAACTCGAACCACTTCCAGATGCTGTGGACTCTGAAGGGAAGTTCTTTAGGGTCAAACTCATCCGCAATTCCATCGTAATCGTACTTAGGGTCTAGAAAGCCGTTGCAACTTGGACAGAGGTAGTACTCCCCCTTGGGATAAACCTTACCGCAGCTAAGGCACTCTAGATGTGTGAAGAAGCTCTTCATGTCACATCTCCCTAAGTTGCCACCTCTCCACAACCCTTCCATCCGGAAGGAACTCCGGCTCCCCAATCATCTCAGCCACGTACCCCTTTCTCTTGAGCAGAGCAAACATAAGGCTCGTCGATATGTGCGGGGGAACCAGGCCCTCCTCGATTAGCCTCTTAGCCCCTCTCGCTACCACAGGCTCGGTCATCTCATAACTTATCACGTCTCCTTCCCTCTTAATCCGTATTTCAGAGATGTAGCCTGCTTCCTTAAGGTAATCCGCCAATCTCCGCAGGGCTTCAAAGACATCGACCTCCTCAAGCCCAAGCTCCTCCCAGATCTCGTTCAATAGTATCTCACCAGACCTCCAAACTACCTTCCAGGCATCTTCTCCAATAAGCTCTGAGATAGCCTTGTATACGGAGTAGATCTCCAGATCGAAGAACTCTGGGGTTATCAACTGAATCACCAACTACTACTAGGAGATCAGCTTGGCATAATCCTCCGTGCACTTTATGAGCTTATCGAAGTGCTCCTTCGTGTGAGCAATGCATAAGGCCCCGACATGACCGGGAAGGAAGAATATGCCCCTGCTTATCAGGTAGGTGTGGTACTCCAAGAGCTTCCTCCTATCCGCCCTGAAGGCCGCTCTTATGTCTTTCACCTCCTCCTTCGTGAAGTGCACCGATATTATGGATCCTAAACCTCCCAAGAAGGCATCAATCCCGTTCCTCTCAAATACATCCAGAAGTTCAGATCTTATCTTATCTCCCTTAGAGTTGAGATCCTTCTGAATCCTCCCATCCTCCAAGATCTTCAGGGTAGTTAGGCCAGCAACCATGGAGATGGGGTTCCCACAGAAAGTCCCGCCGTGAAATGATACTTCCTTCCTCTCCTTTCCTATGGGGTTCATGAGCTCCATTATCTCCCTCCTTCCTCCAATTGCTCCTATCGGGAATCCTCCGCCCAGGATCTTTCCCATAACGGTCAAATCTGGGAGTATTCCGTAATATTCCTGCATTCCGCCTGGAGAGATCCTAAAGCCAGTTATCACCTCATCAAACACTAGGAGGGTCCCCCTTTCCTCGCAGATCTCCCTTAATCCCTTTAAGAACTCCTTCTCCGCTGGTATACCCCCGCCTGCTCCCAGCATAGGTTCTATGATGACGCATGCTAGTTCTTCTCTCTTTATCGCGCTCTCAGCAGCCTCTAGGTCATTGTAAGGGAGGACTACAGTGTCCTTAAGGACTCCTCTTGTTAAACCTGCTGACATGGGCTCCTCTAGGGGAGGTTTAACCCCGATGTGGACGGCATCATATCCCCCGTGCCAACCACCCTCGAATTTCGCTATCTTCTCCCTCTTGGTGTAACTTCTCGCCAGACGGATGCTGTACATAATGGCCTCCGTCCCTGTGTTCGAGAACCTCACCATCTCAAC
>QMVU01000146.1 GCA_003661265.1 Thermoproteota archaeon
GGTTCATCCCATCCTAGAGGGAATGGAATTCCATTTGGAGGGAGGAGACACCTAAATGCTGGCTTAACGCTTCCCCATGTGAGGTAATGTTCTTAAGGCTTAATCTCTTAAGAGAGGATGGAGAATTAGTAGCGCGCGAATTTTGTGAAACTCTGGAACGATGATTCTCAGTTCATAGCTTACCGTCTCCTTCCTTCCACTCACCCATCACTCCTCTCATTCTCATTCAGATCAGAAGCGAGGGCCGTTAATCAGCCTATGTTGCTTAACCCGCCAAGCTGTAAATTGCTCGGCTTCAAAAAGGAGCAAATTTCCTCCTTCCGGAATTCCCCTAGTTCCGATCCGGTTCTGGAATGATGAGTAGCATGAAGCATGCTGGGAGTGAAATTATGAGGCCCCAGCTATAGGTTGCAAGGAACCCCTTGTAATCTGATAGGGCACCCATTATCATCATTCCCGTTATGCTCAGGGGTCTAAGTAGAGTTGACCTTAAGCTCAGGATAGTGGCCCTCTCCTCACTGGGCACTGCTCTGTTAAACCAAGTCCTTATTGGAGGCGATCTAAGGCCATATCCAACCTCGAATAAAAGGGCTGAAGCTATGAAAATCACCTGAGAGGGAGATAAAGCCATTAAAGGGAAGGAAAGGGATATGAGAAGGGTTCCAGCAAGCGCTACCTTCTTCAGCCCAATTCTCCCAACAAGCCTTCCTCCAATGTACTGGGCTAGGCCCGCGGATGTAAACAGAAGAGAACTCGTAACTCCTAGCAGCCACATGCTTGCCCCAAGTTCCTTCAGCCTGGGGGCCCATGTTAGAGTGAAGCTCGGTATCGCCAACGCCATGAAGGCGAGGACTACGAGCAAGCCCTTTACGATGAAGTTCTCAAAGGTTATCCTCAACCCCCTCCTGAGATAGGATAAGTAAGCTCTTTCTCTCCTCTCTGGAGCATCAGCTCTGGCTCTGCCTATTGCAAGGAACACGAACAGGGCTCCTGCGAAGGAAACAGCAGATCCTGCTAGGAAAGCCTTCTCATGACCTAATTCAGCTATCGCACCGCCGATGAAGCTTGATATGGATGAAACTATGAAGGATAAAAGACCAGTTGTTCCAAAAACCTTGGAAATGTCCCCTTCCCTCCCGCACCTCCTTAAGGAGTCGACTAACCAGGCCTCCAGGGCCCCGCTATAGAGGGCAAATCCAACAGCAGCTAAGCCCTCTGAGACCAGGAATTGGGGAAAGCTCCTGGACATCCCATAGGAGAGGAGACCGAGGCCCATGAACAGATTGCCGAGACATGCCATTAACCCTCTTCCGTACTTATCGGCCATCCCCCCTGTCGGGAAGTCCAAAGCGGCTGAGACAGCCATGTAAAAACCGTCAACTACCGCAACCTGCTTGAAATTTAAGCCCCCGCTGAGGAGGAATATCACCTACACCGATGCTACCATCGCAGGAGAAGCTGCAGCAAAGGCTTCAGCAACATAATACGCGTATTCTGGTCTTATTCGGTTTTTCATCCCTCCAAGTTTTACCTTCCTCCCACTCAAGCGTTCATTCAACCCTGATGTCTCTCCCAAGAGGGTTAAGAGGCGCCTTTCTCCTAGAATTCCATCAAGAATTGTTTGTGTCGGCTTATAACTATTCTGGTTAATTATTATTGCCTAAAAGGGCATCTCGGTTTTCTAGCCTTAGAACTCCGGGGATCTTAACCTAATAATTATGGACGCACACTCTCACGTCAAGGTATGGGCTCCTAAGGGGCATGAGGAGATGCCTGTCCTCTAATTTCTGAGGTACACAAGGCTGTTAGACGGGTCTCATGTAGCCCCAGTGCTCAAGGGCACCCCTTAGTTCCTTGTGATCCTTCGCATATTCGTCTAAGGGGATTCCCTCCATTGCAGCGGTGATGGCCTGCCTCATGGCCGCTGCTCCTTTTCTAGGTCCCCCCGGATGGCCTAGAACCCCTCCTCCAGCCTGTATCATAATCTCTGTTCCAAGCATCCTAAGGACATCCGGAACAAGACCAGGATGAAGTCCACCAGAGCTCACAGGCAAGACCCTCTTCATCCCGAGCCAATCCTTTGGGAGAATCTTCCTCTCCCAGTCCTCGTCGAGCTTATCCTTTCTTAATATGTCGGCCAGGGCTGTAACCTCCTCAAGGGGGGAGACGAGTTTTCCCACGACAGTTCCAACGTGTATCGTGTCGACGCCAACCAATCTGGCTGACTCCGCGACGACCTTCATGGAAACTCCGTGCTTCCTGTTCCTCGTGAAGGCAGCGTGAAATGCCCTGTGGGCATGTATGGCAAGGCCCAGATCTCCAGCTATTTCCCTCATAGCGTGCAAGGCCGACCAACCGGCTGTAAGGATGTCTATCATTACGAACTCCCCTCCCAAGTCTGCGACAAGCTCAGCTCTCCTCTTCATCTCGTAGAAGGGAGCTGTCACGTTTACCAAGTAGGACTTCCTCTCCCCAGTCTCCTTTTCAGCCCTCTCTCTCATCTTGAAGGACTCCCTTACCCTCTCCTCGAATCTGTTAAAGCTCTGGCTCGTCAGGTTCTCGTCGTCCTTGAGGAGGTCCACTCCCCCGGTCCAGATTTCATAAGCTGCCTTAACGTGCTCTTCGGTAGTCATTCCGACCTTTGGCTTGGGAACTGTCGCAAGTATAGGCCTCTTCTCTATCTTCAGCACTTTCCTAATCCCCTCTATCCCCTTTCCTGGACCAACGAAGGACTTAACCATGTCGGGGGGCCAATAAACGTCCTCAAGCCTGAGGTTCTTCACGGCCTTCATCCCGAATATGTTCCCAGCTATGGAACTCCAGACCTGTGGCATGCTCCCTAGCTCGAAGAGGTCAAGAGGATAGGCTATCTTAACCCAGAAGCCGTTGAACTCGTATGCTTTTGCGCTTAACTTCCTTATCCTGTCGCTCATGGTAACGACTTCGGTCCACGTTCCGTTTGAACTCTCTGAGGCTACTCTTCCGGCTGCCTCCTCCAGCGATATTCCCTCAATTGGCTCAACGTAAAAGAGAGCCACTAGCTCATCCTTACTTGGCTTGTAATTCTTATCAACGAAATCTGCAAAGCTCATGAGGGATCAGATATGACCCAATGAACCCCCTTTTAACGTTTCACAAGACAGCTTTTTGAGGTAGGGGAAACAAGTTTTAGCTGAATCTCATCGGAGAACATCCGGTCATCGAAGCGAAATCTCATGAAGAACTTTGAACGAAGGCCTAAAAGTTTCTAAGCTCAGACCTGAAGACTTGAATCTCTACAAGATTTCCTTGCAGTTCCCTATCTTTACGGTCATAATCTTCTTCTAAGCCCTGGAGAACGGCGGGGGAAAATTATTATTCAGGAATCGCAGTTAAAGGAGGGATATTGTGCCCGGAGTCGTCGTAGTTGGAATGCAATTCGGAGACGAGAGTAAGGGAGCAGTAGTCGATTACTTGGCAAAGGACGCAGATCTCGTAGTTAGGTTTAACGGGGGGGCGAACGCAGGTCACACAGTCGTTGTGGGGGATCGGAAATTCAAGTTCCACCTTATGCCTTCCGGCGTGCTCAGGGGGAAGAAGGTGGTGATAGGCAACGGGGTGGTCGTCGATCCGAAGGTGTTAATAGAGGAGATAAATGGGGTGAGGAGAGCGGGATTTGAACCTGACCTTCTGGTAAGCAAGAAGGCCCACGTGGTCATGCCCTACCACAAAGTAATAGATGCTGGAAAGGTCGCCTCTTCCTTGGGAACCACGAGAAGGGGAATAGGACCCACCTACAGCGATAAGATGAGGAGGACAGAGGCAATAAGGGTAAACGATCTGGTTAGCGAGGGATTTGAGGAGAAGCTGGAGCTAGTCCTTAGGGAGAAGCTGCACGAGCTCATTTACTTCAACGTAATTGGAGGGGAGAGGGAGCTACGTGAATACGCGAGGACCCTGTTCGAGGAGTACTCCTCGTACGGAAAGGTGCTTAAGCCATACGTTGGGGACGCATCTTTGCTGGTTAACGAGGCCCTTGACGAGGGGAAAACTGTGATCTTCGAGGGAGCCCAGGGAACCCTTCTGGATGTGGATCATGGAACGTATCCCTACGTCACGTCCTCGAATCCAATTGCAGGA
>QMVU01000147.1 GCA_003661265.1 Thermoproteota archaeon
AAGCTGCAAATAATATGGACACATGTCCTCCGATGCTGCTAACTCAAGCGTATCGGTGAACAGAAGAGGCCCGTTTTCGACCATCTCTTCCCTCACTTTGGTCCTCTTGTAGAACGGACATTCTTTTTTCTTCAGCCTGCATAGGTTAGAAACGGCCTCATGACCTTCAATTCCAAGTCTCTTAGCAAGAAGACACATATCCGCCTTTCCCCTAAAGGAAATTCCGAATATGTTCTCGTTTACATGATTACAAATCACTCTGAGCTCCTCTATAGGCCTATCAGTCTCGTTTCCTGTTCTAACTGCCCATATTATGCCGCCTCTTCTTTTCTCCCGCAAATGAATGGGCAACAGAGCAGCTAGTACTGCAGGAGTCTTACCAAAACCGGTTGGTGCGTGGATGCAGACATTTCTGCCCAGTTCAGTGGCCTCTTGGACGAGAGCTATGAGTTCCTCCTGTCCCTCCCTTGCCTTATATGGGAAGTACTTCATGATAGTCAATGTGCCTATGAGTAAGACGATCTCCCAATATCAACCTTTTCACGAGGGATGAAAAGGTGCAAACAGTCTTCGATAGGCTTGTTCTTGAGATAGCGAACCAGATACCCAGGGGAAAAGTTACCACTTTTGGAGAAGCAGCAAAAGCTCTTGGAGACGTGAGAGCGGCAAGGGCCGTTTCAATTAGCATCTTAAGGGGAGTAAGGAGGATGGGGGGTCCTTGGCATCGATTCGTGGCTTCTGACGGTTCCTTGGGTAAATTTGCAGCTGAGAAGTACGAATTACTGTCGTCCGAGGGAATCCCAATTAGAGCTGGAAGGATCTGTAATCTGGAGAGGTTCTTGATGAGAGCAGAGGAGTTTGAAGTTCAGCCAATTCTGCTTAAAATGAGACTTGCCCAGAGGAAGCTAAGGGAAAGAATAATTCTAGAGGATCGCTTTGAGAGCAAAGAACTTGTTGCTGGTGTTGATGTGGCTTATGGTTGGGAAGGAGATTTGGAGATAGGGTATGGCGCTTGCGTAGTTGTCGACTCCAAACTGGATGTAGTCGAGGTAAAGACCGTTCGGATGAGGACGGCTTTTCCCTACGTCCCAACCTATCTAGCGTTTAGGGAGATGCCGTTCATAGTAGCTTCAACGAGGGACGTGAAATTCGACATCCTCCTCCTCGACGGTCATGGAATAGCCCACCCGGAGAGAATCGGAGAGGCATGTCATGCCGGACTGGTTCTCGGCAAGCCGGCCGTGGGTATAGCCAAATCCATCCTAGTTGGAAGGATGGTAAACGGCGTCATAGTGCACGAAGGCGAGGAGGTCGGTCATGTGGTTAAGATGAAAGGGAAGAACCCTGTTTTCGTATCTCCGGGGCACATGGTTTCTGTCGAGACTTCAAAATTGCTGGTAAAAAGATTTTGGGGTCCATATAGGCAGCCCAAGCCATTGGCTATGGCCCATGAAGTTGCAAAAAAATTAAAGAATGGAGAGATATCACCAACAATCGACCTCCTTAAGGGTGATTAGGATGGGAGAAAAGGTCAGGGCACATGTATTTGTTTCAGGAATAGTCCAAGGCGTATTTTTCAGGGCAAACACCAAGAGAATGGCGGATCAGCTTGGAGTAAAGGGGTGGGTCAGGAACTTATTGGATGGCAGGGTAGAAGCCGTCTTCGAGGGGGACAAGGAGGCCGTCGAAAAGATAATCGAGTGGTGTAAAACCGGACCACCCCTTGCGAGAGTTGATCGTGTAGAGGTACATTGGGAGCCTTACAAGGGAGAATTTGATGAGTTTAGCATAAGATACAGCTGAACGGAACAGCCTAACCTAAAGTTTATAATCCTCCCTGCCTAAAGTTTGGGCAGGGCCAAGATAAGCGTAGAACTACCTGAAGGTTGTGATCTAGAGGAGCTCATCGAACAAAATCACGTCAAAACTGAGTTTGTTGAGAAAGTACACTTAGATCTTGATATTAGAGGTTTAATCCTTTACAGGGTTAACAAGGAGCCTTACTTCGACGAATTCTTAGAGACCTACATCATTGACGTGCCGGAGGCAAGGGAAATAGCGGCATATCAGCACATAGTAGGAGGAGAGCTCATATCAAGGTGCCTTAACTGCGCACGCAAGGCCATTAAGCCAATAGCCGAGCTTACATCCATTGGAAAATCAAGCCCGAGTAGGATCGTCCATTTACATGTCCTCAGGGCGGCACCAGGATATCAACTACATACCGCCCTCGAGGAAGCTATAGGGAAGATAAGACAGGCTTTCGTGAGACCTAGATACGTCAAGGTCTCCTATAGAGACCATTCAGAGCCTACGATTGTTCTAAAAGTAGATTACAGGGAGTTCTCCTCCATCCCAGCAGGAGAGGAGATAATAGTTGTGAAGCCAGATACCGAGGCAACCGGCAGGACAGCTGAGATCTCCCTAAAATCCCTTTTTAAGAAATGCGAAGAGTTAGGATCCAGAGTAAAAGAGCTCATTCTTTACGGATTCATTTCAGAGAAAGGTCTCCTGCGGATAAAGGAGGCCGCTGCCTCCTTCGAAGTCGAGAAAGTCACTGCGTTCGCTCTCGTTGATCTAACAGCTCTAGCCCACAACAACTATGATATGGTGCTTTATGGCGTCGATGAAAGTTTGTGGAAGGAAAGAAAAGAGCTTAGCAGGCTTGGTAGCATCATAGCGGAGGAAACACTGAAATACATGGTTCCCATTTACGTTCCAGGCTTAGACCAGCCAGGAGATTTCTCTGAAAGACAGAGGAGGCTTTGGGATGGCAAGAAGTGGGCAGAGGGAGATGTGCTAGGTCATTTGAGAAGAACAGCAGAGATAATAGAGTCCATAAAGACCATTCCAGGGGCTTTAGAACCTTGGCAGGAAGAGATCGCGAACAGACAGCTGAAAATGCTTTATATGAAGATCGAGGAACTCTCCTCCAAAGGGGAGATCTCATGATACTGTCTGATCGCGACATACTTTCAGCCATGGAGAGAGGAGAGATTAAGATCATACCCTTTGATACGAGCATGTTAGGCCCTTGTTCTGTAGACTTAACGCTCTCAAGCAAGTTTAGATTGTTCAAGCCGGGAACAATAGTAGATCCTCGATTTCTTGAAAGCGTGGATAAGAGCGCTGAACTTATAGACACCAAGGGGGAGCCTTTCCTAATTTCGCCTGGCCAATTCGTGCTAGGGTGTACCAGGGAGAAGATAGCCATTTCAAAGAATTTAGCAGCAGTTTTGGAAGGAAGGAGCAGCATTGCCAGACTTGGAGTTATTGTTCATGCAGCAGGACTGGTTAACCCAGGATCAGGGCTTAAAGAACCAGTACCGATGATATTGGAGATATTTTGTGAGAACACCTCCCCTGTCAAGCTTTACCCAGGAATGAAGATAGTTCAGATCCTGTTTCATAGACTGACTTCTCCAGCCAGCGTTGGATATGATGAGAGGAAAACTTCTCTCTTTGTTGAGCAGAAGGAACCAGGTTTCCTCTATGAGAGGAGGGATGACCTTGGTTTTTAGGGATGAAGAAGGAAGGTTCCATCATATAGGTGCAAAATTTGGCGAAGTAAACCCTTTCGTACTTCTTCCAGGCTCAAGAGTGAGGGTTAAGAGGATAGCTAAGAAGCTGGATTCGCCTGAAGTCGTTTGGGATGGAAGATTCTTGATGATAAACGGCTTCTACGGAGGTAAACCTGTTACCGTTATAGACACGGGTATAGGTCCTTCCTCAGCCGCCATAGTTGTTAGGGAGGTTATCGAGGGAATTGACTTCAATAAACACGAGAAGGCGGTCCTCCTAAGGGTAGGTACATCTGGAAGTCTGCAGGAATTTGTTAAACCCGGAGATCTTGTGGTTACTACTGGAACTGTGGCAGAAGAGAGCGTTTCTGAGAGAATAGTTGGACCAAAATATCCTCTTTGCGCTGATCCAGATATAGTAAGGGCCCTAGTCAAAGCAGCTGAGGAGAACGGATACGAATTGGGTAAAAACCTTCACGTAGGGGTTACGCATGCGAAGGAAGCTCTGTACGAGGTGGAGGATCCATCTTTCTCGGGATTTCCGATGAGGGCTAGGGAGAACTTGGAACTCCTCGAAAGGCTTGGTGTATTGTGTAC
>QMVU01000148.1 GCA_003661265.1 Thermoproteota archaeon
AGTCATCGGTACAGTTACTATGTTGGCCATGAACTTGGTTGCTGCGTTGACAAAACCAAGATATGCAGGTCTAGGTATTATGACTACGTCTCCCGGATTTAAGAGAACATCTAGGATGGCATATATTGCCTGCTGAGAACCTGTCGTGATCGTGATGTCCTCCCAGTAGACATCTAATCCATCCCTCTCTCTAAGAAGATTGGCAAAAGTCTCCCTAAGTTCCTTTACCCCCTCAGTCGGGCAATAATTGAATACCTCGATTACCCTGTCCCTCTCACCCTCCTCTATGAGTTGTAAACAATATTTACCAAGTTCAATGAGCGTATTTGAAAGAGCCTCAGTTGGAAGAACTCCCGGCTTTCCTCCAGCAAAATAATACCTTACTTTGAACCTTAAGAGACGTCTAATTTCCGATTCAGGCACAAGCTGCGTCCATGTGGCAAAATCGAAGGTAATGGGTAGCGGCTTTACCAAGACCCCGACACCATGAATATTTTCTAGTTAAAAATATAAACTATCTCAAATGACTCTCAACCCTACAATTGATCTCCTTCAAGCGGTTTTCTCTTTTGGACTCTACGCTTTTCTTTCCCAATTAAATGTTGTAGATGGCTTTCTTAAAAAGAATCAATACCTCCTTCTAGAATATGATCTTCCGCGGCGGAAGTCTCTTCCACCTCTTCTTCTAGGCTCGTATCCTTCGGGTACCTGTGGGCTGATTTCAGGAACCTCTTCAATGCTCGGAACTTCGGAATCAGCAATCTTCTCTATAGTTCCTCTACTCCCCAAGTTGAGGCGCAATTCTCCCCGAAAGACCCTGGTATATCCGTTCTTGATTTCTATAGCGTCTCCTGCTGAGACCTTGCCCGCATGTTCTCCCCACAAAGTCAGAGTTATTCTCCCAGTCTCGTCCCCGACAACAGCCTCTGACAGAGTCCTTTCCCCTCTAAAGGTCTGAATCTCCTTTAGTTCTCCCGCCTCGAGAACCCGAACCTTTATGTTTACCTCATTCATATCGGGAGTTAACTCACTCACTTTCACGAACATTCCTCTCAGATCTCCACATACGTTGTGTAAGGTCGCTACTCATCGGCGCTATAAAAAGTATGTGTTTTTGAGAAATAGCGGAGAAGTTATATGTCATTAAATCTACAAATGAGACGTGATAGTAGATGAGGATATCCTTTCTAGGAGGCATCTCAGAGATAGGAGGCAACAAGGTGCTGTTAGAACATAATGGTTTTAGAATTCTCCTCGATTTTGGAAAGAGTTTCAAAAATGAGTCTAAATTCTTCATGAGACCATATCTCGCCCCTTTTTCCATATCGGACTTGATAAAACTGGATCTAATTCCCAATTTCCCTGGAACTTACAAGTGGCAGGAAGGCGAGCCTTCAATTGATGGAGTTCTAGTAAGCCATGCCCACTTAGATCATTATGGATATGTTCCCCTCCTAAAGCCCGAGATACCCATATACATGGGAGAGACAAGCAAGATAATAATTAAGGCCAGACAGGACGCCAGAACTTCTTCTTGGGAGAGAAAGGTTCATATAGAGTCGATTAGAACGTTCAGAACTGGATCACGGCTTGAAATAGGTCCATTTCAGGTAGATCCCATACACGTGGATCACTCAATTCCCGGATCTTATGCCTTTCTAATCGAAGCCGGGGGAAAAAGGGTGGTCTACACTGGAGATTTCAGATTTCACGGCCAAATCTCGCAACTCTCGAGGGATTTCGTGGAAAAAGCCCAAGATTTCGAGCCAGATTTGATGATAATAGAGGGAACGAGGGTAGCCCCTGAATCCGATCCTGAGGAGGCCATGATAAGGTTGCTAGAGCAACACAACATCTATCAATCGCTCACAAGACCTCCGCTGAGGGTTAAGAAGGAGGCCGAAAATGAGGAGGGAGTGCTTGATGAAATGAAGGCTGTGGCCGAGATAGCTGAAAACTCTCTGATATTAATTGAAGCCAATACGACCGATATAGACAGACTCAGAACGGTCTGGCTTCTCTCAAAACACCTGGGAAGGCAGCTAATCATAGGGGAGACTCAGGCTTTAATCCTCAAGAGGCTCTTGGAGGAAGATCCGAGGATAAAGAACCTCCCCAGAATAGGAGATTTCCTGCTGTATCTTAGCAGGAGGAGGAGGGAAGATAGCTGGGAGGAAGTTAAGGAGGGGAGAAGGCGACCAGCCATAAGGGACCTAATTTCCATGATAGAGGATCAATGCGGTCCAGAAGCAGTAATCTGGGGAGAAAATAGGAGGAGAGTAGCGAAGGAACCCAGTTCTTTCGTCATTCTCACTCCAAATAGTCCAAGCACTCTCATGGGCATACTACCTGAGAGCGGTGAAAGGTTCCCAATTACCTTCATACTAAGCAGGTCTGAGCCCTTTAACGAGGAGCTAGCTATGAGCTTTGATAGATTACTCAACTGGTTAGCTTACCTAGGCGTTAGGAAGTATTACAGGATTCATGTTTCAGGCCATGTTAAGCCAGAGGAACTAGGAACAGTGATAAGTGAGATAAACCCGGAGAAGGTAATACCGATCCATACGTCCTATCCAGAATTATTCGAGGAATACCTCCCTCCTGCCCTTAGGAAGAACATTAGTCTGGTTTCATTGAATGAAACTCTCGAACTATGAAAGCAGGTGCACATTACCTATATGCACGTACCGTAAGCCTGCCTCCTTTGCAGCCTTTAGGCAACCTAACGCTTGCTTCCTGCTCGTCGTTGGAAGGTCAGTTAGCTCAAAGCAAGGATAGAATGCCAGCAAGGAGTAAGGTATATCTGGGTTTATGTCGGCAATGAATTCGGCAATTTTACGCACTTCCTCTTCATCCACATAGCCAGGAACGAGAAGAGTGCTTGCAGTCAATACGGGAACCTCTGGCCTCTTGTCGAAGTACTTTTCTCCCAGCCTCTTGAAATTTTCTAAAGCCGTTCTATTTGAAACCCCGCACATTGCTATGTTCAGAGTTTCGTCCCAGAACTTCAGGTCAAATTTCATGACCCCACCGCTCTCAAAGACAAGTTGCATAGCAATGTCCGCCAACCCAGGAGACATATTTCCGTTTGTCTCAAAGCAGATTCTAAGGATTCGATTCTCCTGCCTCGCCCTCTCAAGGGCCAGTTTGCTGGTTATTATGGCATGTTCCATCTGGGACGAGGGATCCCCACCAAAATAACAAATGCAACTAACTCTCTCATTTACCTTTGAAGCAAGCTCTTCTGCACTTAAAACAGGCCTCAACCTTTCTGTTAGTTTTTTGTACTGATAGTTCTGACAGAAAAGGCATGAAAAGGTGCAAGATCCGTAGAAGACAGCCAAATTGTAGTAACCGTACTCCGGACCATCTTTGTAGGAGTATTTGGGATAACCTCTCCCCGTGGCAGGGCAGAACCAGGCTGCAACGCAGTTTGTAATGTGAGGATCGTAATACCACTCAAGTATCCCTCTATCCCTCGTACCTCCTAATCTGACTAATTTTCCATCGATGTTCATCACCAGACCGCAGTAACCCTTAGCTCCCTTGCCAATCCTGCAGTTGTTTCCGCAAAGACCACAGTATACCCCGTCTGGATCCCTTGGTGGATAAGCTGGTAGCCCGTATCTTTCTCTCGATGTCCGATGAAGCTGTTGAGCTATTTGTAACGCTTCATCAGGTCTTTTTCTGAGACAATCAAGACAGACACCAAGCTTATCGGAGATAAGAGCATCCCTTGTGCCGCATACCTTGCACGTTCCCAACTCTATATAGCTCGTCCTTATCTACCTTATGAACTTCATGGCTGAAGAGGAGGGAAATGGCGTTTATGAATATAGTAGAAGATGAGCTATCAGGGCTCCCAAATGCTTGAGAATGAATCTTGGTGCCATAAAACTCGTTCTTAATATGTCCCAAATCTTCACGCTCTTCAAAGTACTGATAATCTGATAATCTATGTCGAATGAGATTTTTCCCTCGAAATTTTTCAGAGAGTTGAATAAAGAATCGAGTTCTTTCGGACTCATGTCATCTAAAACTCTTCTTAAGGCAAGCCCGGCCTTTATTTCAAATCCAAATGTGCTCCACCACTTTCTCTCGTAAGAACTC
>QMVU01000149.1 GCA_003661265.1 Thermoproteota archaeon
CATGATAATGAGGAACACCCTCCTTGACGTCTTCACCGAGGACTACATGCTTACTGCAAGGGCAAAGGGACTTAGGAAGAGGACGATACTCTTCAGGCATGCCCTCAGGAACGCTCTCCTACCGATGATATCTGTGGTGGCGCTGGAAGTTGTGTATCTATTTAGCGGAGCCACCGCAACAGAAACTGTATTCTCTTGGCACGGACTCGGCCTTTTGATATATGAATCGGTGGTAAAAGCTGATTATCCGGTCCTCCAGGGGACCTTCTTCTTCATAGCCCTTTCCGTGCTAATAGCCAACCTTATAGCCGACATAGTGTACGCGATAGTGGATCCGAGGATAAGGTACGACTAGCCTGGAGGGATAGGCTTGTCCATGAGGTTCTACGGTCTTAAAAAGAGAATTTCTTCATTTTGGAGGCTTTACAGGGAAAGCAAGCTCGGGATATTCGGTCTCTCAGTTATCCTCTTCTATGTCGCCCTTGCAGTCCTGGCCCCGTACCTCTGCCCATATAACCCGTTCAGACATGTTGGGAAGCCCCTTGAGACCCCTTCCTCCCAGCACCCATTGGGAACTGACCAGCTAGGAAGGGACATACTTAGCAGGCTTATCTACGGGACCAGGGTCTCCCTCCTTATAGGGCTATCTGCCAGCATGATGGCGGTCTTCATAGGCACGGTCATAGGACTTGTGTCAGGCTATTTCGGAGGGGTAATAGATCACATCCTCATGAGGATCACAGACCTATTCATTCAGCTCCCCTCCTTACCGCTTATGCTCATATTCGTCGCGATATTGGGAAAGAGCATGTTCAACATAATTCTGGTCATAGCAATCCTTGGCTGGACCTCAACCGCAAGGATGGTGAGGTCTCAGACCCTTTCTTTGAAGGAAAGGCCCTTCATAGAGGCGGCAAGGGCTATAGGATCCTCAGATCTGCACATATTGGTGAAACACATAGCCCCTAACGTCGTTCCCCTTGTATTCGCGAACGCAACGATAGCGGTGGTTGACGCAATACTCTCCGAGTCCTTCCTCAGCTTCCTCGGCTTCGGAGATCCCAGGACTCCAAGCTGGGGGATGATACTTTACTACGCGAGGAAGGCTGGAGCCATGATGAACGGGCTCTGGTGGTTCGTCATCCCACCTGGGATCTGCATAATGACGCTTGCTCTGGGATTTGCGTGCATGAACTACAGCCTGGATCAGATACTTAATCCAAGGCTTAGGAGGAGGTGATCCCTTGGGAAGAGATGTGTTGAGGATAGAGGACCTTGTGGTGCACTATGAGACTATGGCGGGGCCAGTCAAGGCGGTAAATCACGTCTCCTTCAGCATAGGGGAGGGCGAGATATTCGGCCTTGCAGGGGAGTCAGGATGCGGGAAGACGACCATAGCCCTATCGATAATGAAGCTCCTCCCATACAACGGGAAGATACTTTCTGGAAGGATCCTCCTTGGAGACGTTGATGTGGTCCTCCTCACCGAGGAGGAGATGATGGAGGTTAGGTGGAAGAAGGTTTCCATGGTCTTCCAAGGGGCCATGAATGCCCTAAACCCTGTCCTCAGGGTAGGGGATCAGATAGCTGAGGTTTTGGTGGAGAAGGAGGGGTGGAGCAAGGAGAGGGCTTTAGAGAGGGCTAAGGAGCTCTTCAGCCTGGTTGGAATAGATCCTAGCAGGGTGTACGATTATCCCCACGAGTTCAGCGGAGGGATGAGGCAGAGGGCCATAATAGCGATGGCTCTCGTGCTAAACCCCCAGCTCGTAATAGCTGATGAGCCGGTAACAGCCCTGGATGTGGTCGTCCAATCGAAGATATTGGACCTCCTCAAGAGGCTTAGGGATGAGCTTGGCATATCAGTGATGATGATAACCCACGACCTCTCGGTCATAGCTGAGACCTCTGACAGGGTGGGAATAATGTACGCTGGGAGACTTGTTGAGCACGCAAGAGCGGAGGACCTCTTCGGAGAACCGGCCCATCCCTACACTAAAGCCCTGATAAATGCCTTTCCGAGCATAGTAGGGGAGAGGAAGAGGTTCGAGGCCATAAGGGGAGATCCTCCAAACCTCCTGAACCCCCCTCCAGGTTGCCCGTTCCACCCAAGGTGCCCATACGCCATGGACGTGTGCAGGGAGAAAGTTCCGAAGCTGGTGAAGGTTGGAGAAGAGCACGAGGCGGCATGTTTCCTCATAGGAGGTGCCTAAATGGAGACTTTGTTGAAAGTGGAGGACTTGAGGGTCTGGTTTCCCGCAAGAGTCTCATTCATAGAGTCTTTAAGGGGGAAGAAGAGGTACGTAAAGGCTGTTGATGGGGTAAGCTTCGAGGTGAAGAGGGGGAGCGTTGTCTGCCTGGTTGGGGAATCGGGAAGCGGGAAGACGACGACAGCCAGGGCAATATTGAGGCTCGTCGAGCCGACTGGAGGTAAGGTGATTTACGAGGGGAAGAACATCCTTGAGATACCGAAGAAGGAGCTTAGGAAGTGGAGGAAGGAAGCCCAGATAATATTTCAGGATCCCTATGAGTCCCTGGACCCCAGGATGACCGTTTACGATACCCTATCTGAGCCCCTTAGGGTAAACAAGCTGATTGGAAGCGAGGAGGAGGAAAGAGAACTTGTATCTAAGGTTCTAGAAGACGTAAGGCTAGTTCCTCCAGAGGAGTTCATGGGGAGGTTCCCCCACGAGCTCTCAGGGGGGCAGAGGCAGAGGGTTGCGATAGCCAGGGCCCTGATACTGAACCCAAAGTTCATCGTGGCGGATGAGCCTGTTTCCATGCTGGACGCATCGATAAGAACCCAGATATTGAACCTCATGATGGACCTGAGGGACATGTACGGGCTCACGTACCTCTACATAACCCACGACCTGGCTCAGGCCAGGTACATGGGCTCCGACATAGTCGTGATGTACTTAGGAAAGGCCGTGGAGGTAGGCTCCGTCGAGGAGGTGATAAGGGAGCCCATGCACCCTTACACCAAGGTCCTGATATCCCACGTCCCAGTCCCGGATCCGAAGGTGGCTGCAACCAGAAAGAAAATAGAGATAAAGGGGGAGCCTCCAAGCCCAATAGATCTTCCTCCTGGTTGTAGATTCGGTCCAAGGTGTCCTTTCGCGAAGGAAATATGCTTCAAGGAGGAACCGGAGCTCAGGTGGGTCAACGGAAGGATGGTTGCCTGTCACTTGGTGTGAATTAAGGCCTTTAAGTAGTTCTCTGCCTCAGGAACCTCCTTAACGAGTCTGCTCAAACCTGAGAGGGGTTCAACACCCTTCTCTGAGACCTCTAATATGAGGAAATCTCCCCCGGACTCGACTAAGAACGCCTTCGAGTAGAACAGCTCGCTCTTACTGACGGAGATCTCCTTAATTGAATCCCCAAACTCCAGGCCTAGGATGAGATTTATCCCATATTTTTGTCCAAGAAGCTTCGAAAGAATTTTTGAATACTTCTCCTCGGTGACCGAGAATCCAGGAGGTGCAGGAAATATCAGCTTGAGCCTAAGGGTGGAATAAATCTTCCTAATGGACTCCCTGACCTCCCTGATCTTCTCCTCGGTCTCCCTAGCCCAGCTTGAGATGTTGAGGAAAAAGGACTCTATGCCCAGCTTGCTCACAGGAAAAGCAAGGGCATCCTCAGTCCCCTTCTCAACCTCCTGCTTTAGGAGCGAGGGCCTGAAAAGGGGGATGGCCTGGTCCAGCTTCTTGGGAAAATCCAGGAAGCTCGCGTTAACTGCAGTTCTGCCCCCTTTTGAAATCCCCTTCTCAGTTAAGACGTCGTAACTGACGGAGTAATATGGAGGGAGAATGTTCCTAACTTCATACTCCCTAATCTTCATCTTCCTCAATAATTCATTTACCAAGCTTTCTCTGGGCCATTCCACCGAGGTTACCAGCAACAGATCATCCAACCCATCAGCCAGTGGGGGCTTTTAAGGATAAGTAATCCTTCACGAGGGTCAGCAGGCTTATCAAGGCGACTGGCGCTAAGATCGCTGAGGAAACCACAAGTAGAGAGCTCCCTATTGTCAGGAGGGTGGGAGATCTGAGGGCTTCCCCGATGACCAACAGGAGGAGGCTTAAGATGAGCGGAAGTGAGGCCCTTCTCC
>QMVU01000150.1 GCA_003661265.1 Thermoproteota archaeon
AGGGCTGTTATCGAATAGAACCTGATAACATGAACCCTAGATCTTATGGCCTTCTTCCTAGCTTAACCCTCTAGCACTAAGGAAGCTTTATCCCTCTTGCCTCTAGGTCCTCAGCAACATCCTGCAAGCCGACCCTAAGCAAGGTTTCCTTCTTTGGAAGACCAGTCTCCTTGTCCCATCCCCTAAGCTCATAATAATGGTCAAGCATCATGTCAAGCTCAACAACTTGACCTTTCGCCGGCCCTATCGGCGCTGGAACCTTCGTTAGCCTTTCTGGAAGAGAATCGTCTTTTCTCCTTATTCCTTCGCGCACGTTGAATGCTCTATGAAGGTTCACTATCCTCTCGCCTATCAACTTCAATTCCTCAGTAGAGAAGTCAAATCCATTAGTTACTGCAAGAGCTTCCTTTATTTCCTCGTAAAATAGCGCTGGAGGAATCATGGTGCCATATTTACATATCCCTACGGATTCTACCAAAACGGCGAAATCTTCGTTGAGTTTGACCATCACCCACTTGTAAACTGGGCTTTGCTTCTCCGCTATCTCCGGAAGGTACTGTTCCCCATATCGCTCCTTTATTTCCTTCTCAAAACCGACCTCATCCAGAACGGGAAAACTATACAAATGATCTGCCCCCCGTTCGGCCACAGCAATACCTAGACCCATGCTTTTCTGTGCTCTTGGCTCTTGAGCAGCTATTTCCTGCTTTTTAACTGTCATGACAAATTTTTCAGTACCTCTACCAAATTTCCTCGCTGCTCTCCAGCTTCCCTCTGCCAAGATGTCCCCAACGCCTTCTCTCTTAGCAATCTTGTGTATTAGCTGTATCATAGCATCCACATTGCCCCAGGTAGCCTCAATCCCATCCAAATCCTCTTTTGTGAGCAATCCCTCTTCATAGCACTCCATGACCCAAGAAATTGTTGCTCCAGTTGATACGGTGTCTAAACCGTACTCATTCGCCAAGTTGTTCATGTGTATGATAGCTTCCAAGTTGGAGTTTCCGCACCTAGCCCCGAAGGAGTCCAACGTTTCGTACTCCGGCCCTTTGCAGTAATCGCACGCAAAGGGACCGCTTGGAACCCTAACTATGCGTCCGCATCTCTGAACGCAAGCGTAATCGGCTTTGGGTTTGACGAAGTACAGCCTCCTTAGCGTTTCTCCGCTTATCTTCTCGTACTCCTCGAAGACGCCCTGCCTCATGTTGTAGGTTGGCAGCCTACCTATGTGGTGCATGAGCTCTATCAGATTAGTCGTCCCGTACTTCGCCCTTATCGGTGTGTATGGATGCTCCCTCATCTTCCTGCGACTCTCACTCATGACCTCTAAGTAGCGTTCAGGATCCGCGACCTCTATTGGGTTGAAACCCCTTACAGCTATAGCTTTAAGCCTCTTGCTTCCCATTACTGCGCCCATTCCAGATCTTGCTGCAACTCTTCCGTGATCGTTGACTATGGCAGCGTACCTAACCAAGTTTTCGCCAGCTGGCCCTATGCTGGCAACCCTTACCTCCGGGTCCCCTACCTCATCCCTTATCAGATCCTCTGTCCTGTAGGTAGTCTCCCCCCAAATACTCCTTGCGTCCCTGAGTTCTGGCTTCCCATCGTATATCAAAAGGTAGACGGGCTTCTCGCTCCTGCCCAAAAATACGATCGCATCGTATCCAGCGAACTTGAGCTCAGGTCCAATGAAGCCAGCTGCGTGAGACTCACCCCAAATCTCGGTTAGGGGAGATTTAGCAGCAAACACATGCCTTGAGGCCTGGGGGAACATCGTCCCGGTTAAGGGGCCTATTGCAAACATCAACACGTTTTCAGGGCCCAAGGGATTGATTCCGGGCTCAATCATGTCATATAACAGCCTCGCACAGAGGCCGGTTCCGCCCAGGTATTTCTCAGCGAGCTCGTTTGTCATCGGCCTCTCTTCGAACTTCCCCTTGGAAAGGTCTACGTAAAGTATCTTGCCCCCGTAAGCCTTGTACTTAAGTTTCATGATCTCACCTTCGGAGCACATTATGATATGCATCGTTTTCCTAATAACTTACGCCCTCGAAAATTGCGGTGAAACAAACTGAGAATGCCAATGCCTGGTGTGATGAGGTTGGCAGATTCAAAATGCTTTTTACTCCAAAAAAGCCCATATAGCAACAGCAGCGCTTCAAAACATCATGCTGGTGGCCTTCTAGTTAGATTTTGGTCTTTCACTCTTAGTCTTTAGTCCATTATAAGGTGAAGACTCAGCGCTCTTAAGGGTGCTAGAGTTGAGATAAACACTGAATGGCTAGACCATCGCTCATAACTAGTACAGTTCAGGATTTAGGGGATTGGCCTCTTGCCGAAAGGCTTTCCCTCCTTAAGTTTCATCAACATTCCTCTCTCCTTAAAGAACCTCATGAGGTCCTTGCATAACTCATCCCAGCTTGGAACCTCGTCCTCGTTCTCCACAGTTAGTTCTAGGCTTACGTTGAACTTGTAAGTCCCCTCAAACATGTCAACTAGCTCCTTGTAGCTTTCCTCAACATATCTGTCCTTGAACTTCAAGCCCTTATCCTTAACCAACCACTTTACAACCTCGTAAACCTCCCTTGCCTCCTTAAGCCTTGAAGGCTCTCCTTCGCGCTTGAACCAGCCCAAAACGCCTGATATGCTTGTGATCTCTCCCTTCATAGGGTCTACTGAAGCAGCACACCACGCGTGTTTCGTTCCTATTGAAACTTTGAACCCGCTTACGTCAAGTATCCGAATAATGTTGGGCTCTTCGGGCCCTATTTCAGCTTCTATTGCGTACCTGCCCTCTTCTTCGAACCTCTCCACCCTTGGATGATAGTAGTGAAGTTTGAATTTGGCATTTTCGATGTCCACTTCGACTAAAGCCTCTCCTTCAACCCCATATATCCTGTAACTCCATCCTTTGGCATTTATCTCATTCAAGAAGCCAGATATCTGAGGGTAGAACCTAAGTACGTCGCTTTCGTTTAAATCGAGATGACCACGAAACCTAACTTTAAGCTTAGAACCTCGGACCCTCGCATCAGCTTCCATTACCTTCTTGAAGGTGTCCAATCGTTATAAAAGGAGCTCCCTCAAGATCATTTGCACAAATATCCTACGCTTCTTAAAATGAGAGCAAGGAAGGGGTCAAAAATCATCGAAAAATTCAAGAAAAGATAAAAATGTGGAAAGCTCCTCTAAAAATACAATCTAACACGGACCTGCGGGCTAGTCTCCCACCCAAATAACCTCAGGTCTTCCCTTAAAGTGTTCGTCGCCTGTTATTAGCTTTGCACCAATCACGTGCGCAACTGCTAAAACCATCGCATCAAAAAGCCCTGGCATCCTAAGTCCTCTCCTCTTAGCCCTTTCTTTCAGCTCTAGATCTATATTTGAAGTAGCACCAAGCGCATTTGAGCAGTCTAACAGCACTTTTTAGCCGCTAATCTATCAACTTATCCTGTGAGAGAAGAAGCCCGAAGATTTTGGATTCAGGCACTTGAAGACCTAGAGACAGCACGAGTTCTGCTCATAAATAAGAGGTATTATGCGGCGGCATTTTACTCCCATCAAGCAGCCGAGAAAGCCCTCAAAGCCGCACACATCGAAGTTAAGAGGGAACCACCACCTAGAACCCATAACATAGTAGAGCTAGGCTCTGGCCTGGGCTTTAGCAACCTGATGGACGACCTAATGGAGTTAAATCCTGAATATACGGTATCTAGATATCCAAATGCTGCCAATGGAGTTCCTGCACATATGTATAACGAAGTAATTGCTCAGAGGCATCTAAAAAGAGCTGAAAGGGTGTTAACAAATGCCGAGAGTTGATAGGACTTTAAGGAATGTAATTTTAGCTATCAGAAGATGGGATCCAGATGCCAGGATCTTCCTTTTCGGATCAAGGGCCAGGGGGAATCACCTTAAAGATTCTGATTACGATTTGATCGTGGTTTCTTCCAGATTTGAAGGAATTCCTTTCACCAAGAGGATAGTCATGCTTACAAGAAAGATGAACAGGGAGCAAGAGGAAACTTCGAACTCCTTTGCTATACGCCTGAAGAGTTTAAAAGGAAGAAGAAAGAGCTAGGAATAGTAT
>QMVU01000151.1 GCA_003661265.1 Thermoproteota archaeon
ATGATCGAGCTTAATTTGTACGCTTCAGATGCAGTTAACCTTAGCTCTGCCCTGATGAGTTCTACAGACATCCTGTCCGAGGACAAGCACCTCCTCCGCAGGCCCGTCAGGGATTTTATGAGGAAGGCCGGTCTGAAGGTGCTAAGGCTTACTGACATTTATCCGGGAGGTACGAAGGTCTAATCCTCTCCCTACTTTCTCATTCCTCGCTTTCCATGCCTCTCACGTAACTGTTCGCTAGCACGACTCCTTGATGGAACTAACACCTACCATACTCGTCTTCCAGCCTAATTATGTCATCCTCGCTGATGTACTCACCGTTCTGAACCTCTATAACTTCCAGGGGTATCTTTCCAGGATTTTCGAGCCTGTGCACTACTCCAGGAGGGACGAATGTGCTCTCCTGAGGTCTTAGGAAGAACTGCTCTTCTCCCTTCGTTACCTTAGCCATCCCCCTTATCACGACCCAGTGCTCGCTCCTGTGATAGTGCATCTGCAGGCTTAGCTTCCTACCGGGAAGGACCGTAACCCTCTTCACCTTATAGCCCGGTCCCTCCTCGAGCACCGTGTAGGACCCCCAGGGCCTGTAAACAGTTTTGTGAACCATGGCTTCGCTTTCGCCGTTCTCCTTCAACTTTTTGAAGAGGGTCCTCACGTCTTGTCCCCTTCCTCTCGGGCAGATGAGCAGGGCATCTCCTGAGTCCAGCACCATCATGTTCTCAACGCCTATGAGGGCTACGAGCCTCTCACCCAGGACGAGGTTTCCTCTTGAGCCTATCAAGTAGCACTTCCCTATAACAGCATTTCCTTCCCCATCCTTCTTCAAAAGCTCGTACAATGAGTCAAAGCTTCCAACATCGTTCCATTCCATGTCCGTGGGAACTACAGCCACTTTATCGGATCTCTCCATTATCCCGTAGTCTACCGAGATGTTCGGCAGCTTTCGATAGACCTCGTCAAGATGACTCATCCAGTCCCTGCTTGAGAAGGCCTCGTAAACCTCTGGCAGGTACTTCCTAACCTCTTCCTCGAAGACGCTCGCTCTGAAGGCGAACATCCCGCTGTTCCAGTAGTATCCGCCCTCCCTAAGGAAGAGCTTAGCTCTCTCCAAATTCGGCTTTTCTATGAACTTCTCCGCTTTGTGGGCGTCTTCGCATATCTTCTCCCCTGCCTTTATGTACCCGTACCCTGTCTCAGGTCTCTTGGGCTTTATCCCGAAGGTAACGAGGTAGCCCATCTCAGCTACTTTGAGACCCCTCCCCATCGCCTCCTCGTACTTCGGAAGGTTCGGGATTATGTGATCCGCAGGCAGGACTGAGATCAGAGCATCCTCTCCCTCAGGAACGGCGCACTTTATCCCGAAGTATATGGCTGGAGCAGTGTTTTTCTTAAGGGGCTCCGCCAGGACGTTCTCCTCCCTCAGCTTGAATCCGATTTCCTCCGCCTGACCAAGAACGTGGAAGCGGTACTCCTTATTCGTAACGACGTAGACGCTTGAGATATCTCCTGTTGTGGCTACTGCCCTAAGGAGAGCGTTCTGGAAAGTTGAGGTGTCGTTGAAAATCCTTACGAACTGCTTAGGGTAGAGTTCCCTGCTTATCGGCCAAAGACGGGTTCCGCAGCCTCCTGCTAGGATTAAGGATATTTTCCTCGTACCCATCACCTCTCTTTAACGATCCTCAAAGAGAGGGATCTCTTGTGCTGAATGCGACAGTCGAATAAAAATTTGGACGTTCAAGTTGTTTGTGAGGACTAGTTCTCCTGCAGCGATCTACGGGATTTGTGTGCTGAGGCTCAAAGATATCCTAGAGAACGCAGCCTCCTCTTTATCTCCTCTTCCTCCTCTGGGGTGTAGACGCTTTCCTCTTCCTCCTCCGTGAGGACCTCCTTCAGTACAAATTCGACGAACTCCCCTACGCTCTTGAACTCTCCATTCTCAACGTACTCCCCCTTTATCTTGTCATAGAGCTCCTTCGAGATCTCGATTGAAACTTTCTCGACCATAGGAACCGGCTTTTTTAGTGGTGGGGACTTAAAAATTTGATTATTCTCAGCCTAGTTTGTGTCCCGCGCCAGTGTCGGTTGCTGAGTTGAAGTTGACCGAAAAGCTCCTCCAACAAGCGTATGATTGCGTGTTCCGCTTGCTAGGATCAACTTAATATCTTGCTTTCCAATTGGCAACATATCATAGATGCACATGGAGGAAATCATAGGAGGGCTGGAGGGCCTAAACATATGCAAAGGTGTATTCAGAGGGTATGCGTTGTACATAACGAACGAGAGGGTTATTGGAGCCAAGATGAAGAGCAGGGGAAAGGAGCTCTTTAAATTCCTCATGGGATGGAGGGGAAGCGTTAGGGGTAACCTGAGACCATTGGAGTGGAGGGGAGAAAGCCTTAAGGTATCGAGGCTTTCGGCTGAGGAAACAAGTACGTTATTAGAGGACATCAGAGGAAGGATCGACTTTGAGGTAAAGAAGCAGGAGATAGAGAAGGTGGAACTCAAGAAACCGGGAACTTTCAGGGCAGGACACGTGAAAATAAAGGCAAGAGGTGGAGAGCACAAGGTGCTAATAGTGGCTGGAGCTAGAGAGGAGTACGAATACTTGAAGGGTCTTTTTAAGGAGTTTTGTCCTGAGAAGGTTGAAGTAGTCGAGTAGCCCTTAGAGCCCGATGGTTGTACCACTCCGTTTCAACTTGGATCACATGAGTTGTAATGTAGAAATTTGGCGCGTGCTAACAAAAGCAGCCTCTAGACTCCTCTATCTCCCTAGTTTCAAATCCGGGAATTATAAAACCCATACTTGTCATATAAAAGTCCTCGGAGTCCAGAGTCTCGTGGTGGTCTAAGAGGGCATTCTGCACGTCTCTCTAAGTTTATAGTGCCTTTGATGATCATTTCTCTCTTCGAAACTCCCCCTACCATTGGATTCTGAACACATTTGCCACGTGCGCATTGTTTGTAAGTTTAATTTAACTTTTAGGTAGTATTCTTAGGAAAATAGAACTTTTTAATAATCGGATGATTACTAAAAAGGGCTCCCCGAGGGGGAGGGGGACCTTGTGGTTCAGCGGCATTTAAGTGTAAATTTTATCCCTCCCCAAGAGCGAAGGGCTGTCCTCGCCATTTCGTGCCAAGGCGCCGGAATGGCGAGCTCCGGTCCGGGACTCTTGGGGAGGGAAATGCACATCGGCCCTACGGGGCACACCATACATGGCTTGTCATCACTTGTTTGGTGTTGGTTTAATCTAGAGAGTGACTTTATTCGCACACAAAGTAAATCAGTATAAAGAGAGCAGGGGAAATAGAGATTCTAGGTTTTTGATCGACATTCCTTAGATTGCGTTGCACAGAGATGAGTAAAATTCTCGTAACGGGCGGTGCTGGCTTCATAGGAAGCCATCTGTTGGACGTTTTTATAGAGAGGAAAGGAAGTTAGCGCGCACTAATAGATAAGGCATGACTCCAGTTGACCCTTCAGAAGTTATGATCGTTATCCCCACTTTAGATGAGGAGGAGGCTATAGGTAAGGTGATAGACGAATTAAGAGAACATGGTTTCAGCAATATACTGGTGGTAGATGGTCATAGCACTGATAAAACTGTGGAAATAGCCAAGAGTAAGGGGGTTAAGGTGATCTTTCAGGAAGGCGTTGGTAAGGCTGAGGCAATAAAGACTGCTACTATGCACGTGAACCTTCCTTATGTTCTGATCATGGACGGAGACTATACTTACCCAGCTTATGAGATACCTAAGTTCCTAGAGCTTATAGAGAGGTACGATCAAATCATAGGAGCTAGGAAGAAGGGTCGGGAGAACATACCGTTAATAAACAGACTGGGCAACTGGATCATCACTAGAGTATTCAACCTTTTGTTCGGAACAAAGTTGAGTGACGTCTGCTCTGGCATGTATATTGTCAGATTTGAGAGATTAAAAGAAGTAGACTTCGCGTCTAAGGGGTTTGGTGTAGAGGTTGAGATAGCAGCGAGCGTGACATCAATGGGCGGGAGCATAGCAGAGGTGCCTATAGAGTACAGGAAGAGAATTGGGGATAGCAAGCTAGGGAAAGGTATGCTGGGCTCCGTG
>QMVU01000152.1 GCA_003661265.1 Thermoproteota archaeon
ATCGCCGCTATGAAGTCCTGTAAAATGTCGTAGGACTCCCTCCTCTGGAAATCCTCTTCTTTCAAGAGGAAGAAGACCACTATTAGGGAAAACAAGGCCAACATGCTGCAGAGGTAGAAGGGAGAGTCCCTTCCCCACCTTCCAGCCATCATTCCTGCAAGAGGGGGTCCGAGGATGTAACCGGCTGTAACGGTCGAGTTATAGAGGCCCATAGCCTGCCCTCTCTGTCCAACTGCAGTCCTGTCTACGATTGCAGCGAGAACTGGAGATATGGTCATTGCCTCGAAGATTCCTAAAGTAGCGTGTGCAAAAAGCAGCATCTTACCAGAGAAGGCGTGTAAATACAGCATAAATGAGAAGCTTGCCCCTATGAGTCCTATCATTATTATGGGCTTCCTTCTGAACCTATCAGATAGGAAACCAGCTGGAAATGCTGCGATCATCTCAGCCAGGGCGTTTGATGCCATGATAAAACCAAGCGACTGGATTGGAACCCCTAAGTCGGCGAGTTTCCAGGGTAGAAGCAGGGCTATCTGCCCAAAGCCAAGTCTTAGGACGAAGGTCGCTAGGTATAGCGCTAGAAGGCTCTTAATCCTCCTCAACTTTATCGGTCGGCAAGATCCTTTGTAAGATAAAAACCTCAATACCTCCGGCTGCTTCAAGATTAAATTCCTCCTCAAGGGGTCAGGATACTGGGCTCTCTTCATAGCTCCGTCGGTTGATCTCTCATCATCCCATGACTCCTTGTTCGAGGAGCATTATAATCTCACCGGTGCTGCCACTATGACCTGCCAGATTCAACCTACGGGGGCGAAGAAGAGGGATTCCCCTTCTCTCTCCCTTTTTACGCCCAGGTGCTTCCAGTCGGCCCTCATTTCTCCCTTCCCCTTCAGCTTGGCTATGTAATTGTAGGCTGAGAGGGCAGCTATTGCTCCCATAGAGGCTGCAATTATAGCCTGCTTGTAGGGCATGTCTGTAACGTCGCCAGCTGCAAAGATCCCTTCCACCGAAGTTCTACAAATCCTGTCCACCTTGATCTCTCCCCTCTCATTTAGATCCACGACCCCCCTCAAGAACTCCGTCTTGGTTACGTAGCCCATCTCCACAAACAGCCCGTCTCCCCTTATCTCCCTCCTCTCCCCTCCCGCCTCTATTAAGACCGACTCAAATCTCTTCTCCCCCCTTACCTCCAAAACCCTTGCGCTTGGAATTACCTCAACATTTGAGCGACTCCTCACAGCGTTGAAGAGGGACGGATCCCCTCCTGGCGACTTAGCCGGAAAGATCCAGTAGAGCTTCTTAGCTATCTTGCTCAACATGTCCGCTGACTCAACCCCGTGTTCCCCGACTCCGATCAGGACGGTTGTTCTTCCCTTGAAAAGGGGGCCATCGCATATCGTGCAGTATGAGATCCCCTTTCCCTTCAACCTGTTCTCTCCCGGAACTCCTAGGTCCTTAGGGGTTTTCCCGAAGGCCAGGATTATTGCCAGGGAAGAAAACTCCTTTCCAGAGGAGGTACCGACCCTGAATCCATCGCCCTCCCTCCTCAACGATATTACCTCGTCGAACATTATCTCGGCTCCGAACCCCTTAGCTTGCTCCTCTATCCTTTTTACCAAGTCAAATCCGGAGGTGCTTGGGACTCCTGGGTAGTTCTGTATTTCCGTAGCCAGAAGCGCCTGGCCACCCAAGTTTTTCCCTATGACGAGGACGTCTAGCTCCTGCCTGCCACAATATAATGCGGCTGATAGGCCTGCTATGCCAGCTCCAACTATTATAACGTCTTTCATCGGATTTCCATCGGGCATACGCGATAAATCGTTTCACTTATCTAAAAACTTGTCCCAACCTTTCCTTTGCCTTAATCGCTGCTCCAAGCGCAGTAGCATAGCAAGCCATCTCTGGCACTGTTGCAACCCCTCCTAGTAGGCTTACGGTTGAAGTTAGAATTTCTGAGAACTCTGGAATCGTTGGAAGGCTTCCTATGAACACAATTTTCTTTTCAAGCCCCTCAGCTTTAGCTGCGAAGTAGGTAACGGTGCCTATCACCTGGGCCACCATGTTCAGTAGGCCGGCAGCTATGTCCTCCAGCTTCGCCCCGTCTCCAACGTTTCCGAAGTTTGAAGCAGTCGTATCCGCTGGAAGCCTCCCTATGGGACCCCCAACTATGTCCATTATCGTTAGATCGACGTTCCTGAAGTCCCCCCTCCTTGCCAGCTCGAAAATCCCCTTTATAGAGCTTCTGTTAAGGAGGAGCTTCGACAGACCGATGAGGGTCCCTCCGCCCACTCCTGTCCCACCCAAATGCCTGGTTACTATGCTTCCTCCCTCCCTCCTCACTGACACTATGGCAGTACCTGTTCCCACGCTTGATACGACGGCCTCCTTGAGTCCAGAGAGGGCAAGCCCTCCAAGCCCTATGGCCTCTATTTCATCTACCTTTACGGTCTTCAGCCCCAAAAAAGAGGGGCCTATCTTCCTAGATCCGCCTCCTGTACAAGCAATGAGTTCTATTGAGGAGAGCCTGACTCCCAGTTCCTCAGTTATCTTACCGATGGCACCGGCAGCGGAGACCAGGGGGCCGCTCGCTGTCACCTGCACTGCCCCCTTGATCTCCCCATTTTCTACGAGGATCGATTTCGTCATGGAGCCTCCTATGTCAAGCCCAAGGACTATCATCTCAGCTCTCCTCCTCAAATAATCCCTTCATCCCCAGGGCCGTTCCGACAGCAGCTATCAAGGGAGGCGTCAGGAACAGTAAGAAGGGTATCTCCGTTGCATACGTCCATACAAACCATATTAGCGCTGCTGCCACTGGAAGGCCCTTCTCGCCTGTGGGCAAAACGAAGAACTGGCTGAACGCCCACACTCCAAGGCCTATTATACTGCTACCGATTATCAGAGCAGCTGAAGCAGCCGCGAAAAAGCCCCTTAATTTAGGTTTGAGCAAGGACAGGAGCAGGGATAGCACAGCGGAGAAAATGCAAACAGACGCGAAGACAAGAACTACGGTTCTACCCAGTTGCTTATTGTGATACAGAACCAGGGTAGCTAATATTGGGATTAACTGGAGCGAAGTCCCGTAGAACATGCTTCTCCTTCCGCCCATGCGAGAGAGCAGGCCCAGTATGTAGAAGGCTATGAAGTTGGCTGGCACACCGACTGTAAGGCTGAGTATAGCGTTACCATGAATGAGCATATCTGAGATGAATATCCCTATGGCAGCACCTGCTCCGCCAACCAATGGTCCGAAAAGGTGGGAAAAAAGGGCTGGAATAACTACAGATGGCCAGAACCTTACAACACCTATTGCTGGAGCGAATACGCCTAAGTAAGTCAGATAACCTACCAGAGCATAGAGGGTACCGTTTACCGCTATGTACGCGGCATCGCGCATCCTGTTCCTCATGCCGATCCGGATTCTATAGAATCAGATCTTTTTATAACCTTTATTTAATTACTTCCAATATCTCTATATACTTCTAATAATCTCTATAGATTCTACCAGCGAAGCTCTCCTAGGGTCTTCACTACCCCGTCTCCTCCACCTCCTTTTCAGCGTACAAAGGTCCCTTGTAACCACATTTAGGGCAGAACCAGATTTCTGGGGTGAGCCAACCTGAGAACTTGCTCAGTCTCTTCACAGGACTTCCGCAAGCTGGGCAAATCTTTATCCTTTTCTTCAACAATTTATCCTCCGGTTATCTCCTCTACTGAAAGCTGAAAAATCTCCGGTGGGCGAATGCTACATGGACATCCTTGCCAGATCATCGTGATCTGTATTGGTTTATCGGAGGTTAGGTTCACCTTTATGGACCCTACCCCGTACTTGAACGGAGCTTTACCCCTCTCGCGCAGCTTCATCCATACCAGATTCATCATCTTATCAGTCTGATTTTTAGACCATTTATAGAGCCCCTCGAAGTAACCGCTCAGGTTCAGTGATGTGGAGCTATAGTACAGGGTTTTCTTCGTAGTCTCCAACCTGATCAGGGTTAGGTTAGGAAAGATTTGGAGGTCCACCCTCACGTCGTTTATAACGGTTAGGTTGACCCCTTTTGGCTCCTTCGAACCGAGGCTGCTCCG
>QMVU01000153.1 GCA_003661265.1 Thermoproteota archaeon
ATCCTTGTAGTTGACCCTCCCTTAGCTCCTGTGAGTCCACCTAGAGGATAGCAGAAAACCCCTACAATTTCTGTCTCATTCATAACTTTTTCGTAGCTACTTCCATAGTTAGGAGGCTAAATAACATTATCGATTGCGAAGACCTCAACTGCATCTATCTCTCTGCCTACTTTGAGGCTTGTCTCTACACTCCTTATCATTGAGATCACACTCCTTTTCAAAACTTTCCTTCTCAAGAATAGGAGGTAAGGATGACCCCACAATCTAGTAGTAATGTGCATGCTCGTATTCCTCAAGGTCCCTGTTGCTTGGATAGCTATAATAGTGACCTTAGGAACCGCGTTACGTTTTCGTTCTTCCTTACTACTGGGCGGATGAATTCCAGATAGCGTTAGAATTACGGGGCTTTTGGAACATACAAGAAGAGAACATATTTAGAGGAACCTCCTCGTCTTATGAGAGCCGACTTCATTGCTATCATAACTATGATCTTGATACCTTCTGTTTCTTTATTGGTTAGGGCTTAAAGTTGCAATTTGTGATGCTAAAAACAAAATGTAATGATCAAAATAAAAGTTCGGCTCGGTAGTTGAAAAACTTTGTAGAAGTGATGAACGGAGACTGCTGTGAGATCTTTAAGATTTAATGTTTACCCAGAGAGGATCTGACATTACTAAGGTTCCTTCTCAGCAAGGCAGTACTTACATCTGAACGGTAAATATCTGGCAGAAACACACTTCTTGCAGAAAAGATATGGCAGATGAGGTTTGTCAGGATTTAAAGCTATGAGTTCAGTCGCATAAAGGCACACCATTGGATCGCTAATCAAATGAAAGGGCTCATCAGCAAAACGAAGCAAACTCGCAAAACGGCTTGTAATTGGACACTCTGGCCAAGAGTAATGTTGAGGATTGCTTAAGACCTCATTTTCGTCTATAGGAGATAGATCTATGTCAACATTCCAAACCTTTCGGCCGAGTCCTCTAGGAGGTTTTTCGATGAAGTACTCGCCTTGACTAAGGAAATTAACAAATTCTTCGTTCGTACACTCGTATCTGAATATCTTTGGATCCTTTAGGATGAGGTTGTAGAACCTCCTCATAAGCAGATCCGCCACCATGCTTGAGGTAAAGCCATCTAACCTCATAATGTACGCGGATGCTGAAGCTGTAACCTCCCATGTTGGAATCTTATATGGGTTCTTTAGCTTTCCATCCTTTTTAGCATTATCTATAGTTCGTTCTAGCGCGTCCGTCAAGCTCTGAAGTATTGCAAATTCGATGTCTCCCTTGCATAAATTGTACGTTGTCTGAGAAACGTGATGGAAGTCCCCAGCTGCCCAAAGGGGAATTAAACTCAAATTAGTGTAGTGCACGCCAGCCTCTGCTGCTTTAACGGTTGCCTCATAGATCTTCTCTTTGAACGTCTTGATGCACCTTTCATAATCAAATGACCTATGGCCAACTTCCTTCATTATCCTAACCTGCGTCTCCAAGGGATTAAGCCACATCTCCTTCAGTACCTCTTTTTCTGCTTTAATTGCCTCATTTATGCTCTTTCCTGAATCTAGTGCTTCCAGAAACTTAGAACCAAACATAACACTATAGCTAGTATTTCTAGCAGCTGAAACCGCGTTAATAAATGTCCACTTATAGTCTGGCCTTATGTTTACCCTTTCTAGAATCCTTTTATAGAGATTGGAGAAAGATCCTGGCGTTGCAACATAGTCTACGATCCAAGTTTGTCCATAGCGCCCATAGAACCTGGCAAAAACTTCCTTTTGAATTAAATCATCGGATTTATCTATTGCCTTAACCAAAGTAGTGGAGGCCCTCTTGAAGTCCCTGTCATACTCATAGAGAATTTCGAACACCGCAGTAGTCTGATAGTGCTCCAACCATGGCTCATCCTGTGGATAAATGTAATCTGTCAGCCCTTTTATGATATTATATCCAGCATTAGCTGAGACGATATATAAGTCAAAAACCTCCTTTGATTGTCTCTCATGGGGCTCTAAGTCATTTTTCGTTTCAAGCATGGGCCGCCAATCGCTCACTTTAAATTTCTTACCCCTGTTCCTTTCAATTATTTTTATCCAGCTCTTCTGGATTCTGACAACGTCATCTCCGATCTTTTCAGCTAATCTACCTTCCAACATGATTCTCACCAATTTACAATGGTGATTCGTATAAGAAATGCCGTATCAGTAATTTTCCCAAAGGGATAAATATCGTCTTTTCATGATTTTGAGGGGGAAAATGAACAGTATTCTAATCAAAAACGGTCTGCTTGTAACCATGAGCAAGTATGGCGTCATCTCCAATGGTGCGATCTATATTGAAGGGGATAGGATAAGGCTAATTGGTAAGAGCAAGGAGATTGAGAAAGAATGCTCTCCAGAAAAAGTGATAGATGCATCTGGGATGGCAGTCCTTCCTGGCCTAATAAACACGCATTCCCATCTTTACCAGAGCTTTCTGAGGGGAATGGTTGACACGGCTCCTTTAGTCAATTGGTGTGAAGAGGTGCTGTATCCTTTTTGCAGGATGGTCTTAGAAGACGCTATAGAAGGAGATGACAGGCTGGTTTATTACAGCACCTTGCTCTCTTGTGTCGAAGCCCTAAAATCTGGAACTACGACCATAGTAGCTATGGAAGGGGTTATTCAGGGTCCTGCTGTGATAAAAGCCTTGAAAAATGCGGGAATAAGGGGAGTATATGCCCTGACTCTAGCTGATAAATGGATAAGAAGGGACATAATATTGCCTGCCGAGTGGGCTCTTAAGAGAAGTGAGAACCTCATTAAAAAATATGGAGAGAAAGATAAGATATCTTTCATGCTAGCTCCTTCCACGCCTTTCTGCTGCTCAAGGGATTTGCTTAAAAAGGTCATGGAGATCGCAAAAAAGCATGGAGTTGGCATTCACATTCATGTAGGTGAGACAAGATACGAAGTCGATTACATGAAGCAAAGGACTGGCATGGGCCCCCTTGAGTATATAAATAGCTTAGGACTATTAGATGTCCATCCATTCGTTGCTGTCCATTGTATTTGGCTTGACGATAAGGAGATCAGGATCTTAAAGGAGAGAAATGCGGGAGTATCTCATAATCCGGAGAGCAACATGAAATTAGCATCTGGAATCGCTCCTGTCAAGAAAATGCTCAATCTTAATATCCCAGTTGGCTTAGCAACAGATGGACCAGCTAGCAATGACAACTTAGACATGTTTGAGGAGATGAGAACGGCCGCACTCCTCCATAAAATCTCTTCTCTTGATCCCTCGATAATCTCAGCCACTGACGTGATGATGATGGCAACTAAGTTAGGAGCTAAGGTTCTTGGTATGGATAAGGAAATAGGATCAATAGAGCCTGGAAAAAAGGCAGACATCATTCTCGTGAATCTTATGAAACCTCATATTCAGCCATTATCAGATATATTCCGGACACTAGTTTATTGTGCAAAGGGAAGCGATGTCGATACCGTAATTGTAGGTGGAAGGATCGTCATGAGGCATGGCAAGCTTCTCACAATAGATGAGGGAGAGCTCCTGAGGAAGGTAATGAAAATCGCTGAGGAGAAATTAAGCAAACTCAATGAGTACAGGAAACCTAGAGAGCCTATAAAAGAATCAGATTTACAGGCTCTTTCTTAGTTAAGATTGTACGGAGCCTATAAACTAAAAATAGCCTCAGAGCTTTTCTTGACTATCCAGAAGGAGAAGGTGAAGGCTAAAAATAACTAAGGCTTGACTATTCAGGTGAATAGGTTGGCAGGAAAAGAGATAAGGTTAGGAAGAATCTTTAGGGAGGATGGAAGAACTCTAATAGTAGCCATGGATCACGGCATAGCGCTTGGTCCCCTGCCTGGCATAGAGAACCCCCTGAGAACCATCAGGAGAGTGATAAAAGGGGGAGCAGATGCTATTATGCTAAACCCAGGGATTCTAAGGATAGCATCTTCAGAGGTTGCAGGTAAAGTCTCAACGATAATGAGCGTTAGTAGCGAGCTAGTTGATTATGAGGAAGTTGTGAAGGAGGCCATTAGACTTGGAGCGGACGCGATTAAGGTAATGGTA